>DAISWR010000051.1:0-4638 GCA_036826255.1 Nanobdellota archaeon
TATCTGAAATTGAAAAGATATTCCCAACTTTATCAAGACATCTTAAGATTACAATCTTGGCTCTATGTGTAAATACTAAAGTAAACGGCGGTTACGCTATAACTTACCCAGATGCCTACAAAAACTATGTTTTTAATGCCAAAAACGAGCACTTTGGTGCGGTCGGAGAAAGGCAATTTAGGGTTTATTTGGATACTTTAGAGATGCTTGGATGTTTCGACTTTCAATGGCGTTCTGCTCCTAATCGACGTGGCAGAGTAAGAATAGCTATTCCGAAGTTTGATTATATTAGCTTTTTGAGTCGATTTATTACGGAATAACGGAAGCGGTGCCCTCTGGGTGGGGGAGGGGTTCGTCTCCGTTAATGCTGTTATTCAACAAATTTCAAAACACGATAAATCGTGCCAAATAGCAAGACCTTAGACTTCTCGCTTGTTTAATTGAGCATATATCTTTCTAGTTGATAGATCTTCTTCTGTTTGTTTATACAATTCATTTTCTTTTCCCTTATCTATAAAAATTAAGCTCTTTGTAGAGAGAAGTGAATTACTTCTAACTTGAGAGAAAGGCAAATTGGAACTTTTTAATAAATTATATATATTTGAGTTCCAATTTGAACCGATATCGTGGTTTGAATATGCAAATCCTTGATAAAAATAATAGGATAATATCTCAGAATTACGGACTACAAGGATAACTGTTAAAACTTTTTTTCTTGCTTTTTCGTCTTTAAGAAATATATCTATAAGCTTGTTATGATTATTTCTAGATTGACTACTATCGCCATGACCGAAAGTCCAATATATTTGATTATTATAAACAATTAAGTAAATTTTATGATAGCTCCACCTTTGTAAATCTAACAAACATTTTTCTTTTATTTTTCTATGAGAAAAAGGATAAAGATGAATTGTGATTATTTGTTTAACCTGATCAATTATTCCTTCGAATTCATTTGGAGAGAGGTATTTTAATTTCTCTATTTTTAACTTAAGAACTTTCTTTACATCACTAATATTCTCAAAGTTAAGACTTTCTTTTTTCTTCATAATCCTTAAAATCCTCAACCATCTTTTCTATATCTTCTTTTGACATGCCCTTTATCTTCTTCTCTAATTGTTCAGCTTTTTTATCCATCATTTTAAGATAATCCAAGAATCCTAAAATGAAAGAATACTTGCACGCTTCTCTTTTACTAACTCCTTCAACTTCTTGTTTTATTCTTTTCCAACTATCTTCAAATATTTTAGTTGCGATAACAACCGCTTCTTCCTGAGCATAATCTAATTCATCCTCACCTTCAAAATCTTCTTCGTCATATTCATCATCCCACCCAAAACTCATTACTCTGCTGGGTTTAACCTCTTCCATATTTTGAGGTGGCTCTTCTCCATACATCTCTTTATACATCTCAGCAGGAGTCTTTCCAGTATCGCTCTGCTTTCTTACAAAATTATACCAATGATAAAATTCTTCTTGCTGTTTTTTATCTTCCTCATCATCTTTAGGTTCAGACTTATCTTCAAAGAATTCCTGCCAAGCGCTATCAAACTCCTCAATTGCAAAATTCATCATTTTCTTATCTATCATTTATTACTTTCCAAAAATTTATTACAAATATCTATGAGAATAGGTTTAATCTTTTCTTTGAAATACTCAAATTCCTTCTTTTCATATGAGGATATTGCAAGCTCTTCTATCTTTTCCTCGCTTTCAAAGAATTTATCCTTTAGAAGAAGATCAAGCTTTTCAGTAATTAAACTAGTTAAATCGGTTTTAATAAGTGAAGAGTTATTTATCTTTTCAATAATCTCACCTATATCTGCTTTAAGGGAATCTTTTATCAAAAACAAATCAAATAAGTCTCTTTCTTGAAGTTTCTTCCTTGTTAAAGTGGCCCTATACTTCTCTAAGGTAATCTCCTTTAGGGAATAATTAAGGACATTGAAATTCTGATAGTTTAGTCCAAGAGAAAATAAAAGTTCCTTTGAATCGAAAAAATCAGTTATCGCCTTTACAGAGGTATTCTTTGGAGTATCAATTATCTTTTCTACGAAATTTATCTCTACCTTTATGTATTTATTTTCTGAATAATATATCTTGAAGGTATAAACGGTTCTTCCACTTAGCATCTTGCAATATTTCTTATTGCTCCTATCTGTGCTAAAATCAAGTCCAAGAGTATCAGCGACATTTTTTAGTTCAGGCACAAAATTATCTAGGAATATCTTAACTTTTCTTTCTCGAGGATTCCTTCCTAAATCCCTTATAGCATTTGAATCTTTAAAGACAAAATCCAAATCCTCAGAGAAGCGATGATATTTCAGATAATTTCTTGAAAGCAAAGTTCCGCCTTTGAATATCAAATCTTTTCCCAATCCTTTCTTTTCAAATTCAGCCAAAATTAATGTCAAAAGAAGATCCTTCTCCAAGATATCTTCATGGTTATTCAGATTAAGACTCTTCTTTATTTGTTCTATATATTTGCTTTTGTTAATTTCTTGCCAACCCATTTTGGATACCTCTTTAAGTATTCTTGAGTGTTCTTCACGCTTATTAAATTATTAGATTCTCCAAAATAGACCTTATCTAGATAGGTCTTTGCAGGATCAGAATAAAAATAAACAATATCGTTTTTTGTTTTTAATTCCTTTAGTCCAAAGATGAGATTTTCTTTAGTTTTTATGAATCTAACATTAAGCCCAACTATTTTTCTATCTCCGCTTAATCTGGTATTTATTATGTTAATCTTATTAGGGGTTTGCCATGTCTTTCCTTGCTCATAAATTGCAGTATTAAGTCCAAGATACCACTTTATCTTCTCTTTATTCAGTACCCAGAATAAAAGCTCTTTATCTGAGTATTCAGAATATCCTCTTTTTCTCTCATCATAAGAATTGATGTAATAATAGCCAAGAAAGATTCTTTTTATGTATCTATTTTTAGATAAATCTGCAATTAAACTCTTGTGATGAATGCTTGGATTGACTTTCTTATATTCCTCATATAAATCTAAAATCTCCTTCTTCGTGAAGATTTTGCCTCTATTTATAAGAGCTTCATGTATTCTATTTATTGAATTCATAAATGCTCTATGGTTTAATCGTATATAAATCTTTCGTGTTGTTTCAGATTTAGGCATTTATTGCCTATTCTTGAAATGAAGAATTTAAACAATAAAAGATATAATCTTGGAAAGCGAAGTGCAAGCACAGCTTGCACTGCACAACTAACGTTTTTCTCGTTTCTAATAATGCTATTTTATGACATTTTTAGAAACAAAGTTGTTATTATTTCATTATGGTATAAGTAACATAATATTATGACATTATTGACATACTACTTAATTCTCAACTTCTACTTTTTGAATATAGGGAGTATCGTGTGGACTGTTGTCTATCTTCTCAGGATCTTCACAAGATAGGCTTTTTATCATATCAAGATACATCTCATCACCTTTTTCCTTAATTTTTTTGAAATAATCTATATTCTCTTGAGTAAATGGTCTATCTTCAGACCATTTTCCATCCTTCAAATTTCTCTCAGCATCTTCTTTACTATATTTTAAGCCATCTTCTGCTTCGTGTAATAAATCAAGTCTTAATTTGTTCCATGGTTTGAAAGCACCTTCACGAGTTTTATGAATACTTCTAACAGAATTATGTTCTGGACCGCTATCCCCAACAAGATAAATAACTTCTTTTTTCATCTTTCTTGCAATAGCTCTAACTTTAAAATTGTTTACTTTTCTGCACATATGTTTACTTTTTCATACAGTAAAAACGCGGAATTAGCGGATTTTATGAATAGTTTTTTAGGCGGAAAAAGGCTAAAAGGTCAGTTTTGGTCATTAACTATATTATATTTCTGAGCTTTCCACATCTGAAAAACGACTAAAAAGTCCCTTTTTAGCCCAGAGCTTTATAATATTTGGAGGTTTTATCGTATATAGAAATAAAAGAGATGGCAACAAATAAATCAACAGAAAAAGTATTGAATTACTTAAAAGAGCAAGAAGAGCTTAAAAAAGGACTAAAAGATTTAGAGCTTTGCTCTGAAAAAGTACCAATTATTCTTTTCTTAGAAAGAGAAGAACTCTAAAATTGACTCTAACAGCCACTCACCATATTCTTATTTGCCCGAGATGTAACTTGGATAACTCAAGTTTCTCAGATAGCTTATGGGGCAACATTACATATTATTATTTAGTAGTAACATAAGCGAAAAGTTTATAAACTCCTATTTCTCCAAGAAAGCATGGGATTAGATTTGAACACTGAACAAGAACATATAAGAACTGATGGGCTAGAAATACCTTTCTTCAAAGAGTTTTATGGTCCGAATGTAAAAAGAGCATCAGAAGTTAAAGCTGCAGGAAGAGTTCTAGCACCTGTTTATGTGATTATGGAAAGAAAAGCAAATTCTCCTAAAAGTGATTGGAATGCTAACTATTTTGATTCAGGGGATGGTTTTGCCTACCCTGCCAAAGGAGCTTATGAGGGCAGGCGCTTTAAGGTAGTTTTAGGTTCACAAGAATTAACTGATATGAAGAAAGATAGCGATTTGATTGATAAAGGATTGTTAATTCCTTCTTATGAGGGCGTAAAGGGTAAAGAATTTGCTGAAAGCGATGCTATT
>DAISWR010000052.1:0-4561 GCA_036826255.1 Nanobdellota archaeon
TTAGAACTTACATAAATAATATTATCTTTATTCTCAACCTGCATAACTCCTTTAGGGATAGTAAATGTTGAATTTATCCCATTTGTAATCTTATCAACAGGAATCGAGCATCTTGCATCCCCAACAAATATTTCTCTTCCAGGACCATCAAAGAAAACATCATAATAAGTGTCTTTGATTTTAGAAACAGCACCATCACCAGAAGTAAAAATGCCATTTATATTGTTAGAAACCTTTAAACATAAATCCTTCTTAGCTAAAAAAGCTTCTGTGTCAGCAGTTTCCGATTGTTTTTCATAAGATAAAGAAGCTATAAAGGCAAAAGCTGCAATAGCCAATATTACAGCAATTAAAGCTTCTAAAGTTGCTTGCCCTTTTTTCATTTTTCAGTTATATTGATAATCCCAGAATCCAGATGCTCTAATGTGACTACATGAATTCCTTTGAAGGTTGATAAACTTCCGCTTAGGTTAGCTTTACTTAACTGAGAAACTTCTGTACCATCATCAAAGAGGTTAAGCTTAATTGTAATCTCTTTAGCACTAATATTAATGTAAGATATAGAAGATGGAAAAGAAACATCTATTGTATTTTTATTTCCAGGACCTAAGAAATAAACTTCATCTGCTGTTTTGGCTATCAAATTAACAGCAAGTGATGCGTCGCTCAAAGTAGTTGAGACATTAGTTCTGCTAAAAGACAAGGAAAATATAGGTACTAAAACAAGCAAAATCAAGCCTACTACAAACAAATACTCTAAAGCAGCCTGCCCTTTAACCTCTATTTTTCCCACATTAGCAACCCTATATTTGTTAGTTTAAATAGTTAACTTTATATATTAAAAATCCCTCTCATTTCTAACATAATCTAATTAAAACAAAAGAGGTGAAAGCTAAATGAATAGAAAAAGAGGACAAGCAGCTATGGAGTTCTTGATGACTTATGGCTGGGCTTTATTGGCTATTGTCATAATTGGCGGTCTTCTATGGGTTTACATTGGTGGAAAAGAGTGTGGAAAATCAGTAAGTGGCGCTCTTGGACAAAATGTTGCTATTACAGACCATAAAGTTCTTGCTAATGGAGCAGTAACTTTAGTTATGGAAAATAGAGCTCCAGATGATGTGTCAGTAACATCTATAGGTGGTACAGCTGTTTCAGTAACCTTGGCTAAAGGCGGGGCAGCACAATCAGTAACATCAGCAGCAGGCGGAGTAACTGCAGGAACAGCAGGAAACTGTTATAAAGAAGAAGATGTAGCAGTTGTTTATTCTGTAACTGGTGGAACAAGCCACACACTAAATTTGAAAACAAGTGGTACATACGAGTAATTCTTTTATTTTTTTTCTTTTTTTAAACACTAAATTTATATACTAAACATCTAAAGCATGAATTGTGGGAATATTTGAATGCAAGCTTTGTAACAAGACTTTTGATACTAAAGATGCCTTGAATCAGCACAATAAGGCAAAGCATGGGATAAAAGAAGAGTCTATAAAACCAAAAATAAAATTCAAGAAATATATATTTTATTCTATAATAGCCTTGATTCTAATCTTAATAATCTACTTTGGTATAATACCCTTATTCAACAAACCAGACTATACGCCATTATTACCTCAACAAGAGCATATAAAAGGTGATCCGAACGCGCCTTCAACAATAATTGAATTTTCAGATTTCCAATGCCCTTTCTGTGAGAAGTTCTGGTCAACAACGCTTCTACAATTAGAAGCTGAATATATAAACGCTGGAAAGGCAAAATTCATCTATAAGCATCTTCCACTTACCAGAATACATGGCTTTGCTTTCAAGGCTGCAGAAGCGAGTGAATGTGCAGCAGATCAAGGCAAGTTCTGGGAATATCAGGATATCTTATTTGAAAGACAAGACAAATTATCCAAATCCAATCTAAAATCCTATGCAAAAGAGATAGGATTAGATACTACTTTATTTGATGCCTGCTTAGATAGCGGAGTTATGTCAGAGAGAGTTAGGTTAGATATTGCTGAAGCTACAAAGAGAGGTGTTTCATCCACGCCTATCTTCTTCGTAAATGATCAAAAGGTAGAAGGAGCACAACCCTTTGCAGTATTTAAATCAATTTTAGGTTAAGAATAATAATATAAGTTTCTCTCGCGTCACGACATTTTATATAAGATAATTGCCTAATTACCACTCATGTGATTCCTTTCTTTTATCTTGAGCATCTCTTTTTCTTTTTGCTTCCATATTGCAGGGCAAACATCTTCCTCTTTGTTTTATTTCCCTATTGCAGCCAATACAATAATAGCTTTTTTGGGCAATTTCTTCCACCTCGATATCAGACGCACTTTCTTCTTCGCTGGGTTTAACAGATTTAATTATCAAGCTCTTCGTAAGATGAATTCTCCTATGATCCTTTTTATGAAGCAGAATCAAGTTATAATACTGGTTATTATCTTTATTGCCATCAATATGATGGATTACAAAATGGTGGGGTATTTTTTCGAAACCATATTTTTTCTCTCCTATTCGAGAATGGATTGTCTTCTTCTCTCCATCATTTGTCTCATAAGCTTGATAACCCTGTTTTTTGAATCTCTTCATTTTATCTTGACTTAATCAACTAACATATATAAATATAGCGCCTAGGCAACAACGCTCAGATGCAAAGCATCGTAAAATAGGCAGGTTTTCGAATGGTAATTAATCAGTGTTAGATACCCTGACCTATGATTTTCACGAATGGGCAAGGTGAATGAGGTTAAGAAAAAATTTATTAAGGATATAACTAGAGGGATACTATGGCTTTATTTGATACAGTCCTCATGTGGGTTATAGCAATATTCACAGTTAATTTCATAGCCCAATTTTTAGCCTTTATAATAACAAAATTAATAAAAAGAGAATCACTAAAAGATTTGAGGTGGTAGAATGTTTGATGATATTTTTGATGAAATCAACAGAATGAGAAAAGAGATGAATAAAGTCTTTGATAGATTCTCTCAAAACCCAGCCTTTAAAAATTTTAAAGAAATAAGTTCAATGAAAACCCCCCCTTTGGATATGCAAGAAACAGAGGATTCTGTAATAGTTAAGCTTGATATGCCGGGGGTTGATAAGAAAGATGTACAGATCCATGTTAAGGACCATCTGCTGGAAGTAAAAGCGCATAAAAAAAGAGAGACAAAGACTGTAAAGGAAGGTTATTATAAACAAGAAAGAGCATTTTCCGGCTTCTATAGGGCATTACAATTACCAGCAACTGTAGATTCAGAAAATACAGAAGTTGATTACAAAGATGGAGTATTAAAAATAACGATTCCAAAAAAAGAAAAAGCTAAAGAAAAAGCGAGAAAGATAAGAATAAGGTCTAAGTGAAAATTAAAATAAATAATAAAAAATTAGATGTTAAATTATGCAATACATTTACCTCTAAATTAATAGGATTGATGTTTTCTAAAAGGAAAAACTTACTATTTGAATTTAACAATGAAGGTTATCATGCTATACACATGTTTTTTGTGTTCTATCCGGTAAGAATAGCCTGGATTAATAAAAATAAAAAAGTTGTTGATGTTAAACTAGCCTATCCTTTCCAACCATTACTTGCCCCTAAAGAAAAAGCCATGTATGTGCTAGAAGCTCATCCTAATTTTGATATAAGGCTAAATGACGAGATAGTTTTATAAACTTATTATGCTGCAAAATATCAGATGGAAATAGAATTCATACCTGTAGGAGGATATGGAGAAGTTGGAAAAAATATGTCCTTCCTTAGGGTTGGTGATGAAGCTGTAATTCTTGATATGGGTCTTTACATTCCAAAAGTGGTTAGTTTTGAGGAAGATGGAGGCCACAAAGCATATGCTCATACTAACGAACTAATAAAATATGGAATTGTCCCAGACCATAGAGTTATAGAGAAGTACAAGCATATGGTGAAAGCTATAGTTCCTTCTCACTGCCATTTAGATCACTGCGGAGCCGTGCCTTACCTTGCTCCTTATTACAATGCTCCTATAATTTCAAATCCAATGACAATTGAAATAATAAAAACAATGTTAAAAGATGATAGAATAAAAATTCCTAATCAACTAAAACCATTAAATAATAACTCGTCTATTAGAGTTTCAAAAAATATTGAAATAGAATTAATTGGTATTACACATTCAACTTTACAAACTTCTATCGTGGCAATCCATACTCCGAAAGGAACTGTTCTTTACGCTAACGACTTTAAACTAGACAACAATCCAGTATTAGGACAGAAACCTAATTACAAAAGATTAAATCAAATTGGAGAGGAAAATGTCATTGCCTTAATAATGGATAGTATTTATTCAACATCAAATACAAAAACTCCTCCTGAGATTGTGGCTAGAGAAATGCTTAAAGACGTAATGCTTGGGACAGAAAATTCAGATAATGCAATAGTTGCAGCGACATTTGCTTCGCATATTGCCAGGTTAAAATCAATAGCGGATTTTTCATTAAAATTAGGCAGGAAACCAATTTTCTTAGGAAGGAGCTTGATGAAATATATTCAAGCATCTGAGAATTTAGGACTTACAAACATATC
>DAISWR010000053.1:0-2195 GCA_036826255.1 Nanobdellota archaeon
CTAAACTAACAAAACCTACTAAAAATATAACAAATATTCCTAACTTAATTAATTTCAACATTACAGTCTCCGCTTGGACATAAGAATTTTACCTCAACCTCAAATTCCTCTCCAGTATTTAAGTTAACATCTCCTGATTCCTGGCTCCCTTTGTTAGTATTAATAAAAACTAAAGGAGTTTCATTAGGTTCTTTTATAACTTCAAAACTTTTTCCATCTGCACATTTCCTAATTCCATCATTTCTTATAATACCAAAAGGTTCTTGTTCTCCAATTTCGCAAATGCAGCTAGGTCCGTCTTCATAGGAAATATAATTTGGATTGCAGCTGTTTTCTTTTGCATCCCCGCAGATTTCTTCAGCTCCAGGATAAACATTAGAATTTTCATCATTGCAGTCTCCTGATTTCTTGCCTATAGCTAAACATAATACCCGTGTTGTATAACCATCATTATCCCTATCGCAATAACTATTGCAGTCCAAATCTTTTTTACCATCGCAGTCATTATCTACTCCATCAAAACCGCTGTTATCATCGCAGCTTTCTTTAGCTCTTGGGTTTATCAAAGCATCATTATCATTGCAATCTCTTCCGCCGATAAAATCACTTGAATCAAATCCATCTTTATCTAAATCAGCTAAAGCACTTCTGTCATTGCAAACACACTGCTGGGCAAACAAAGAGCTGCTTGAACTTAATCCCAAATCTAAAACATTATTTGCACAAACTCCATTAGGGACATTAATATTATTCACCAAACAACCATTAGAAACTTCAACTGCAGATTCCACAGCACCTTTAATCTCAACTTCTAAAGTTCTGTTTCCAGCTAAAACACAAGCTCCTAATTTATTTTTACATTCTTCTATATTTTCATTAGTGCAACATAAATAATTTTCAGAAGGGCAGCCACATTCAGTGCATCTATTGATATTATCTCCATTAATGCATTTTAATCCTTTATCTTCTAAATTTCCAGTAGCATCAAATAAACACTGATTATTTCTAATATAGACTCCGTCTTCAGCACAGCTATACAAATCATTTGCAGTAACGCTAAAATCTTTTTTAATTTTATTCTCATCATCTCCGCTTAAAGAAGTAACAACAAAATAATAATTTCCAGGTCTAAAAATATTAACAGATTCAAAACTTATTCTTTTTGCATTAGAACTCTGGCAATTACCTCTCTCGCAGTCAAAACTCGCTGTGCTAACATTCCCATTAGAATCATTAAACTCAATTAAATTGCTATAAATTTCATTATTATCGCTTGGACTAACCCTAACAGTGATAGTCCCTCTCTCAACTCCAAATTGAACTTCATTCTGGGAAAGAGAATAAACAATAGTCGGAATTAATAAAATTACTAGTAAAATCAGCCAATTTTTATTCAATTATATCAACCTCTTTATTTTCTATCATCTTATTTTATATAAACTTTTCCTAACAGTTTCTAGCCTCCAAAACCTGCTTATTTTCACTGCAAAAAACCTGTTTTCCATTTAATAATAACCTGGGAACAATCTCAACTTCCTCAATTTTAAAATAATTCTTTCCAAAATTAGTTTCCTCAAATTGTCTTAATCCCTGAATTTCCACGCTTTCATACGCTTTTAATTCTGTTCCAAACCTAAAAACACTAACCTCATTCCCTTCTTCATTTTCCTCATATCTTAATTTTAAACTAAAAGCATCTTTAAAATCAATATTTTTGTTGTTAGTCATTTGAATGATTATAACATCTCCGTCGCAATAGGCATCCTCTATCTCAAAATCAATGTCATTGCACGCTTGTAATTTTTCACTTATAATATCCGCCTGTTCCATTACTCCGCTTGTCTGTCCCTTTATCCAATTAAAAGCAACGCCTGAAACAGTTATTATAAATAAAATTAATAAAATAGTTACAATAATCCCGCTTACTCCTTTTTTATTCATATAAATTAACAACATTTAAAACTATAAAAACTTAATCAAAAATCAATAAATATAAAAGTAAGTTATACTATAAAAATATTTAAAAAGATGGTGAACCAGATAGAAATTAAGGACCTTACCAAAAGGTTCGGGAATCATGTAGTTCTAGACAATGTTAATTTATCTATTCCTCAGCAAAAAATTTTCGGCATTATTGGAGAATCAGGTTCTGGAAAAACAACTTTGCTAAAAACAATAATTGGTTTCTGGAGAAG
>DAISWR010000053.1:2295-4309 GCA_036826255.1 Nanobdellota archaeon
CCGACAGAAGACTTAGACCCGTTATTAAGAAGGGAAATTACAAATTTAATCAGAAAAATTAACTCAGATTCCACGACAGTTATTATAACTTCCCATTTATTGGATGAAACAGAAGATCTATGCGACGAAATAGCAATTCTACATAATGGAAAAGTTCTAAAGCATGGAACCCCAGAACAATTAAGAGACTCATTCTCTAAAGAAGAGGAAATTATAATTAATCTCCACTCTAAAAAATATACAACATTAATGGCTAAACTAAAGAACCATAAAAAAAGTATATCTTCAATGAAAGTAGAAAATGGAAAATTAGTAATCAGAACAAGAAATGCAGAGCCGGTTTTAGTTGAAGTCTTAAGAACTGTTGATAGATTAAAAGATAAATTATTAGAAGTGGATGTTAGGAAAGCTTCCTTAGGTGAAGTATTTGAAAGCTTGGTGAGAAAAGGTGGTTAAGCTATACGAAATTGTAAAAAAAAATTTGAAGATTCTAATTAGGTCTAAAAGTTCAGCATTAATTATTTTACTAGGTCCATTATTATTAATATTATTAGTAGGCTCTGCCTTTAATACATCCTCATTTTCAGAAATAGCAATAGGCTCTTATTCCGGAAGTTATAGTGAGTTATCAAACTCTATATTAACAAAATTAGAAACAGATAATTATAAAGTAACAAGATTAGAAAATTCTCAGCAGTGTACAGACGGAGTAAAATCGGGTGTTGTTAATATCTGTATAATCTTTCCAGATAATTTAAATGTTGAATCAGGAGAAGAAATAGAATTATATGTCGACCAGTCAAGAGCTAATTTAGTATTCGCAATTAAAAGTGCTATTTTATCAAAAGTTACAGAAAGATCAGATGAATTAAGCAAGGATTTAACGGAAACAATTATTGGGCAATTAACCCAGACTAGTGCTGAATTGCAGTTAAAAAGAGATGAAATAATAAATGTTCAGCAGAAAAACTCTGATTTAAGAAGCAAAGTTGGAGAATTAGAAAGCAATATTATCAATATGAATGTTAATTTTTCTGAACTAAGTTTAATAGTTAGTGAAATGGAAAATGAAACTAATGAGCTTGAAACTGAATATAATAAATCTTTTAATGCATTAAATAATTTAATTGACTCTATTGACGCGGAAATAAATAGTTTCAATGCATTAGACGCTTCAAGAACAAATGCTTTATCTAAAATATCAGAAGTAAATACAGATCTATCATCTTCAAATTTGCAATTGCAAACAATAAGGGACACAACAGATTCAATAATTACAAGAATAGAAGCAATAGCAGTTACTGATGTGGACAGCATTGTCAGCCCAATTAAAACAACAACAAAACCAATCTCAAAAGAAGAAACCCATATCAATTACTTATTCCCAACTTTAATAATGATGGTTGTTATGTTTGTATCAATTTTATTATCCTCCATAACTGTTATAAGAGAAAAAACTTCAGCAGCATTTTTCAGAAATTTCATCTCTCCCACAAACAGCATAGTATTTATCTTCGCCACTTATTTAACCAATATCTTAATAGTTATTTTGCAGTTAGCAATAGTATTTGGGGTTATGGTATCTTTCAATCCGGCTTTATCATCAACTTTAATAAATATCTCCTTGGCTTTATTGATTATAACAACAACATTTATTTTATTAGGAATGATAATAGGCTACGTGTTTTCTTCTGAGGAAACAGCTACAATCGGCTCAATATCATTAGGAACTATTTTATTATTCTTCTCAAATACAATAATCCCATTAGAAACCTTGCCAACAGGCTTTAGGCAGATAGCTAATTATAATATTTTCGTAATAGGAGAAGCAATTATCAGAAAAATAATTTTATTCGAATCTTCATTAAAAGGAATCTCAAAAGAATTATATCTATTAGGTGCATATATCTTAGTATTTATCGTTGTAATATTTGTAATCTACAGAGCAAGCACAGAATTATATAATATTAAAAGGCATTTGAAAGGAAAATAATTAATTAATAGGGATTACCAT
>DAISWR010000054.1:0-4279 GCA_036826255.1 Nanobdellota archaeon
CAGAAAAAAAGATTGATAAAAAAGTGGTGTGGAGAGATCCTGTTACAGGTACTAAACAAGGCATAGCTTATAGCACAGAAGTACAGGAGAAGTTAGTTAAAAGTTTACAAGCTAATGCTGCTTGGAGAAGAAGAACATATTATGCCCTAACATGGATTAAATGGTTGCTTATCGCTGTAATAGTACTGGCAATTATTGGATTAACATACTTAAACTCTAGGAATGCACTAACTACAGTGGGGCAGAGATTGTTCTGTTGATAAGTGTAAATCAAAAACTTTTTAAACTCTTATCTTTCTCTTTTTTTATCCCATTTGGACTACTTTACGTAGGAGGGTAAATGAATAAAGAAGATATTTTAAAGACTTTAGAAATAGCAAAGAATAATTCTAAGAAAAGGAACTTTAAACAAGGCATAGATTTAATTGTTAATCTTAGCAATGTTGATTTAAAGAAAAATAAAGTAGAGGGTTTTGTTACATTAACTAAGCCTATTAAGAAAAGAAGGATTGGAGCTTTTGTTGATGCAGATTTAAAAGACCAAGCTAAGGAGATCTGCGATGTTGTAGTTCTTAAAGATGAGTTTGTTAAGTATAAGGATAAGAAATTGGTAAAGAAATTAGCAAACCAGGCTGATTTTTTTATTGCTCAAGTTCATTTAATGCCGCAAGTAGCTTCTATCTTTGGTAGGTTTTTAGGTTCTAGAGGCAAGATGCCTAATCCTAAGATTGGCGGAGTAATTCCTCCTAAGACTAATCTTAAACTTCTAGTAGAGAGACTAAATAAAACTTTAAGGCTGGAAGCTAAAGGCGGGAGCATGATTAAAACTCTTATCGGCAATGAAGATAGTAGTGTAGATGATGTTGTAAATAATGTTATGTCTGTCCATGAAGCTTTAATTACCTTGCTTCCTAAAGGAAAAGAGAACATCAAAAATTTTGTTTTAAAATTAACAATGGGCATACCTGTTAGAATAGGAGAGAAAGAAGAGGATGTAAAGAAGAGATTAGCATTGAAGGAAGAGGAGTCAAAACCTAAGAAAAAGGAAATAAAGAAAGATGGAAAAGCCTAAAGCATTTGTTTCAAAGAAGAAGAAAGAAGAAGTAAAGAAAATTAAGAGTTTATTAGAGAAACATCCAGTTTTAGGCCTAGCTGATATTACGGGGCTTCCAAGTCCCCAATTGCAGAAAATAAGATTAAATTTAAGAGAAAAGTTACTGATTAGAATAACAAAGATAAGATTGATTAGTCTAGTTTTAAGTGATTTAAAAAATGTCCCTGGAGTAGAAAAATTAAAAGAAAATTTAACTGGTATGCCAGCTTTATTATTTAGTAAAGAAGACCCATTTAAGCTAGCTAAATTATTGTTAAGGAGTAAGTCAAGCGCTCCTGCAAGGGCTGGACAGGTTGCTCCAAAAGATATTGTGGTTAATGCAGGCCCTACTTCTTTTGTGCCAGGTCCTATTATTGGTGAGTTAGGAGCAGCTGGATTAAAGACTAGTGTTGAAGGTGGAAAAATTGTAATTAAGGAAGATAAGATTGTTGCTAACAAGGGCGAGGTCATTACATCTAAAGTAGCTGATTTATTGAACAAGTTTAAGATTGAACCTATGGAAGTTGGTCTGAAAATCTTGGCTCTTTATGAGAATGGAGTAGTCTATGGCGGAGATGTTCTAAACATAGAGGATAGTGTGTACATTGATAATGTTAAGAAAGCTTACAATGAAGCATTTTCTTTAGGTATTGAAGCTGGTTACATTGTTAAAGAAACAGTAGAACACTTAATAAAAAAGGCAGAATTAGAAGCCAAAGCTATAGCTAAGGAAACTAAGGTTTTTGCCAGCGAGAATGTTGGAGATGTAATTAAAGAAGCTGAAGGAGAGGCTTTAGCATTAAAAGAAAAGATTCCAGAAGTAAAAGAAGAAAATAAAGAGGAAATGAAATTTGAGGAGAAAAAACAAGAAGTAAAGGAAGAGATTAAAGAAGAAACTAAAGCTGCTGTTGTTAAGAAAACTGAAAGTGCAGAAAATATTGTTGATGAAATCGTCAAAAAAGCGCAAGCAGAAGGATTGAAACCAGAAGAAGAAAAAACTAAAATTCAAAGAGGTCCTAGTGAAGAAGATATAAGAAAAACAGAGAGTTTTGTAAAGAACCTAGTTGGTGGTGGGTTCAAATCAGAGGATTTAGGAAAAAGCGCTTCTCAATTAAAGAAGGAGAGAGAAGAGCAAAAGAAGAAAAAAGAAAAAGCGAAAAAAGAATTTGAGGATGCTGAGAAAGCTGCTCGAGATATTTTAAACAAAGTATGATCATAGGAGGAAAGAATGGAATATGTATACGGTGCGTTGTTATTGCACAAAGCTGGACAGCCTGTTAATGAAGAGAATGTAAAAAAAGTTTTAACAGCATCAGGAGTTAAAGTTGATGAAGTTAGAGTTAAAGCTTTGGTTGCTGCTTTAGATGGTGTAGATATAGAGAAGACTATAAAGGAAGCTAGTGTACCTGTAGTTAGTGCTGCACCAGTACAAGTAGAAGCTAAGAAAGAAGAAAAGAAGAAAGAAGAGAAAAAGAGCGAGGAACAGGCTGCAGCAGGATTGGGGTCACTATTTGGTTAATGCCCCTTTGTGTTGGTAATAAATGGCAGATGAGAAAGAAGCTTTAGGAAAAGAATTCAATACACTTAGAGAAGAAATAACTAGCCTGAAGAATACTCTTGATGAGATTGATGCAGAAAAAGAAAAATGGTTTAAGAAAAAGGAAGATTTAAAATTAGTTGTTAACCAACTTATTTCTAAGATAAAAAATGTTAGAGAAGAAAAAGACGATGTGAGGGATAAGGTTGAGGAATTTAAAAAAGAAAGAGAAAAATACAACAGTAAAGTAAGGGCTTTAATTGCAAATATAAAGAATTTGTATAACCAAAAAAGTTTGCTTAGTAATAAGAAAGTTAAAGACCCAGAAATAATAAAAAAGAAAATAGAAAGCATAGAGTATAGCATAGAACATGAAGCGTTGAGTTTTAATAAAGAAAAAAAATTAATGGAGGAGATTAAAAAATTAAAAAAGGAATATAATGAAAGTAGCGAGGGTTTGAGCTTAGTTAAAAACATTGATCAGGTTAGCAAAGAAATAGAAGAGAATAAAGAAAAAGCAGGCGATTATCATAAAATGATTCAGGGTCTTTTGGTGGAAGGACAAAGCTATGAAGAATTTATCAAGATTTCTAAGGAAATAAATGAAACTAGGAAGGAACAAGAGGATGCCTTTGAGAAATTTATTGGCTGTAAAAGAAATTTTAAAGAGAATAGCGAAAAATTAAAGGCCAAGTTAAAATCTTTTAGCAAGATAAAGAAGAAATTAAACAAAATTAAGAAAAGGGATAGGCAAGAAAAAGAAGAAAAACAAACTAAAGAGCTTGATAAGAAGGAACAGGAAGTTTATGAAAAATTAAAAAGAGGAGAGAAGTTAACTAAAGAAGACCTGTTAGTTTATCAGAATGGTGATGATAAACAATAAGTTCTTATTAGGAATTTAATATGTCAATACCACTACAATTGTTAGTATTAATCTTAATAACTTTAATGCCTTTTTTTGAATTAAGAGCAGGTATCCCTTTAGGAATTTTAAGGGGAAGTGTTAATCTGCCCTTTGGATTGACCTTAAGTGGTTTTGGCCTGCCTTGGTACACTGTATTTTTTATTGTTGTTCTTACAAACATAGTTTTAGGGATTTTAATCTATTTGCTTATTAAAGGGTTTATACATTTATTTATAAGAATTAAAATCTTTTCTAAGTTTTATGATAATTATTCTAAGATGGTTTATAAGAGCATTAATAAATATGTTGATAGATATGGCGAATGGGGTTTGATGATATTTATAGCTATACCTCTTCCAGGGAGTGGTTCTTATTCTGGTGCTTTAGCTGCACACCTAATTGGCTTAAGTTTCAGGAAGTTCGTTGTAGCCAATACTTTAGGAGTAATAATTGCAGGAATAATTGTGACTTTGTTGAGTTTAGGCATTCTTAACATTTTTTAGTGTTTTTTCTTAGCTTTTTCATAGAGGTATTTTATATCAGAATAAGCTGGAATAGGCTTTATTTTCATTTTTCTTGTTAGAAAAATCCATATTAATGCTACATAAACAGAAGCAACAAAAGTCCAGAAAAACAAATGAATAACATTAAAATAGTTTACTCCATACTTTATCAGAACTAATATGATTAGATATATTCTTATTATATTTACGCTTAAAATTAACAATGAACCATAGATAAACAG
>DAISWR010000055.1:0-1703 GCA_036826255.1 Nanobdellota archaeon
TGAATGAAGAAATAACATTTACAGCAACAACAAAAGACAACTTATTGCCAATTATATATTTACAGAACCGAACTTAGAGACTTTCATAAGCCTTTACTATATTGTCCCATTCATTGTCAGAATAAGCTTTAGGGCCTTCAGTTTCTCTTTGTTTATTGTATTTATGTATTCTTTTGGCAGGTATACTATCAACTATAGGTACGTCCTTGATTATAGACTCAATATTTTCTCCATTAAATATCCTTAAGAAGTAACCTACCGTATTAGGGCCAATTCCATTTATCTTCAACAAGTCTTCTTCAGAAGCCTGACCAAGAGACATTTTATATTCTAGAAGCGGCAAAAAAGCATTGCTGATGGATTGGGCTAATGGGTTGTCTTTGTTTTTTATTTTTTTATAAAAGTTATATGCCTTCTCTACAAGTAATCTGTTGTCCATAAAATTTTTGAGGATATAACTATTTTATAAATCTTTCGCTAATAAAGTACACAAATTACTCTTCAACCAATAAAAAATCAGGGTTCTCCAACAACTTTTTAACTTTATTGACAAATCTAGCAGCTTCAGCTCCATCCAAAACTCTATGATCAAAGCTTAAGGACAAAGGCATAACTTTTCTTAGGGTAATACCGCCTCTAGTATTAACACTAACTTTATCATAAATCCTTCCAGGAGCTAATATAGCAACCTCAGGATAATTAATTATAGGAGTGGCAAATATTCCTCCAATACTTCCAACATTTGTTATAGTAAAAGTTCCTCCTTTCATATCCATCAAGTCTAAAGTTCTTTGTCTAGCTTTATTTGCTAAATCTTCAATCTCTTTAGCTAATTGCTGTATTGTTTTCTTATCAGCACCTTTAACAACAGGAACAACTAATCCCTCTGGAATATCAACAGCAATCCCAATATTGTAGTATTTCTTTAAAACTATCTCATCATTTTCCAAACTAGCATTCAGATAAGGGTGCTCTTTTAAACCAGAAACGATTGCTTTAATCAAAAAAGGTAAAAAAGTTAATTTAATTCCTTTACTATCTAGTATTTCTTTTTCTTTTTTTCTTACGTTGAAAAGATGAGTAACATCTGCTTCATCCATATGGCAGACATGAGCAGCATTATCTACAGAATTCCTCATGTTATTAGCAACAACTTTTCTAATACCCTTTAATGGAATTCTCTCAATATAACCATACATATCATATTTTTTTTGCACTTTAATCCCATTAGACTTAGTAACTTTAACTTCTCCTTTAGAAGCGCTATTAATATCATCTCTTGTTATTCTCCCATTTGGGCCAGAACCATTAACCTTACTTAAATCAACCTTTAGCTCTTTAGCTAATTTTCTAACATTTGGAGTTGCTAATATTCCTTCATGCTTAATTTCTTTGGTTTTTTTAACTTTAGACTCTTCTTTAGCCTCTTCTAGAAATCCTACAACACTGCCAGAATATTTCTTTTTACTGGCATTTTCTCCTTTTTCTCCAATAACAACTAAAACTTCCCCAACTTTTATTGTACTTCCCTCTTTAAAGTTAATCTTCAAGATAATGCCTTCTTTTGGGCTGGGAATATCAACAACAGCTTTATCAGTCTCAATCTTAGCAAGAATCTGGTCTAGTTTAACATAATCACCTTCCTTTACCAACCACTTAACTATCTCTCCTTCAGTTATACCTTCTCCAACATCAGGAAATTT
>DAISWR010000055.1:1803-4203 GCA_036826255.1 Nanobdellota archaeon
ATCCTCTAATTTTGCTAAAGGGATTATTGTATCATAACCAGTAATTCTCTTTACCGGAGCTTCTAAACTTAATAAAGCTTTTTCATTTATTCTTGCAATTATCTCTGCAGCAAAACCGCAACTTCTAGGACCTTCATTAACAACAACGCATCTTCCAGTTTTTTTAACAGAATTTATAATAGTTTCATCATCTAAAGGGCTTAATGTTCTTACATCAATAACTTCAGCACTAACATTTTCTAATTTTTCAACAGCCTCTAAAACTAATTTCATCATTGCACCATAACTAACAACTGTAATTTCATTTCCTTCTTTAACTAAATTACATTTTCCTAAAGGCAAGGCATATTCTTTTTCAGGAACATCCTCTTTAATAGCCCTATAAACTCTTGTAGGCTCTAAAAAAATAACTGGATCAGGATCTCTTATTGCACTGATAAGCAAACCTTTAGCATCATAAGGCCCAGAAGGTATAACAACTTTTAATCCTGGGGTATGTACATATAAAGCCTCCATACTTTCTGAATGATGCTCTAATGCTTTTATCCCTCCTGAATAAGGGGTCCTAACAACCATAGGACATGAAAATCTTCCTCTTGATCTATTCCTTATTCTAGAAGCATGACTTATTAATTGATCAAATCCTGGATACATAAAACCGCTAAATTGCACTTCTGCAACAGGCTTCAATCCGTAAACAGCCATTCCTATACTAATCCCAATAATTCCAGATTCTGATAAAGGAGTATCAATAACTCTTTTTTCTCCATATAATTTTAACAAGCCTTCTGTAACTCTGAAAACACCACCATCAATACCAACATCTTCTCCTAAAACTAAGACATCTTTATCCTTTTTCATCTCTTGTTTTAAAGCCAAGTTAATAGCTTCAACCATATTAAGTTTCATACTTCAAGCTCTCCTCTAATTCATCTAATTGTTCCTGTAATTCTTTAGGCATTTCTTTGTACATAAATCTAAAAATGTCGCCTGTATTTGGATTTGGCAAAGACATTGCTTTTTCAGCAGCTTTATTTACTTGATCTTGACAAGTCTTCTTCAGGTTTTCTTCTTCTTTGTTGTTCCATAATTTTTTCTTCTCCATATACTTCTTTAACCTATCAATAGGATCTTTTTTCTTCCACTCATTAACCTCATCCTCACTTCTATACTTACTAGAATCATCGCTTGTTGTATGGTCAGCTATCCTGTAAGTAAAGCATTCTATTAAAGTAGGCCCTTTTCCTTTTCTAGCATTATCAATAGCATCTTTTGTAGCAGAATAAACAGCAAAAACATCATTTCCATCCACTTGCATGCCTTTAAAACCAAAAGCAATTGCTTTCTGCGCTATTGTTTTGGATTTGCTTTGTTTTTCTCTTGGAACTGAAATTGCATATTGGTTGTTTTGACAAATAAAAACAACTGGAGCATTAAAAACACCAGCAAAGTTCATTGCTTCATGAAAATCTCCTTCACTAGTAGCTCCATCACCAAAATAAACTACAACAACCTTTTTATCGTTCTTAAGATTACAGGCCATTCCATATCCCACTGCATGCAAAGTTTGCGTAGCAACTGGAATAGACATTGTAAATAAATTAACGCCTTTAGGGATAATAGAGCCTCTTTCATCCCAGCCAAATACTTCTATGATGCTCTCCATTGGCAATCCCCTGTAAATTAAAGCACCGCTTTCTCTAAAAGAAGGAAAGATAAAATCCTCTTTTGCTAAAGCAAAGGAACTTCCTATGCTAGAAGCTTCTTGGCCTGTTGACTGCGCAATAGTCCCTACTCTGCCTTGCCTTTGCAAAACTAGAAGTTTGTCATCAAAAATCCTTGTCAAAACCATCGCTTTGTACATATCTTTAATTTGTTTAGAAGTTAATTTAGGCATTAAGTGATTATCTATGCTGCCATCTTCCTTAAGAATTTGTAAATGCTCAATGCCAAACCTCTCTATTACTTTTTTAATTATAAATCACCCTTTCAACATACTCTTAACAAACAACTCTCCAGCTTTATAAGAGCTTCTAACAAATGGCCCGCTTGCAACATATTTAAATCCTAACTCTTTTCCTTTAACTTCAAAAAACTTAAACTTGTCTGGATTAACATACTCAACAACATCCAAATGCCTTTTGCTTGGCCTTAAATATTGCCCCAAAGTTAAAAAATCAACACTTATTTTCCTTAGATCCTTCATAGTTTCTATTACTTCATCATCTTCTTCGCCAAGACCAAGCATAATAGATGATTTTGTAAAAATGTTTTCATCCATTTCCTTAATCGTTTTCAAAACTTTCAAAGATTGTTCATAATTAGCTCTTGGATCCCTAACCTTCCTCTGTAATCTTTTAACAGTCTCAATATTATGGGCAATAACATCAGGCTTACTGT
>DAISWR010000056.1:0-4203 GCA_036826255.1 Nanobdellota archaeon
CTGAAATGGGCATTTATTAGCAGATATTCTATGTATTTCAGAAACCACTTCATCATATATCTCTGCTTTTCCATGAGGTCCAATATGAAAACCTTCTCCCCCTGATCTATTTACAGGATCGTATTTCATGCATTCATGTTGGCATTTATCAGGATGACACTTGCTTCTTTCTATTATTGCCGCTACTTTTCTCGCCATATTATTCCTTCTCTCTTTTTATTATTGAGCTAAGGGCCTTTACAGCCACCTTTATCTGGTTGGCATCAGGCTCTTTTGTTGTTATTTTTTGTAGCATTAATCCAGGATATATTAATATATTTAATAAAAAGAATTTATTATACTTATCTTCTAATCTTATGATTTCATAAGATATTGAAGCTATCACTGGAATTAAAATTATTCTGGCTAATATTTTAACTAGAGTAGAATCAGAGATTATTAATGAGAATATTATTATACTTAATATTAAAACAATCAATAAAAAACTTGTTCCACATCTTCTATGTAGTGTTGAGAATTTTCTGATATTTTTTAAATTCAAAGCCTTTTTATCCTCATAGCAGGCTATTGTTTTATGCTCAGCTCCATGGTATTGAAAAACTCTCTTTATGTCTGATAGCTTTCCTATTATAGCTATATATAATATAAAGATTATTACTCTAAATAAACCATCAATTAAATTAAAAATAAAAATATTGGATGAAAAAGCCTTTGCTAGATAAAAAGGGATTATAATGAACAATCCTATAGAAAAAATAAATGCAAGGAAGATGCTAAAAAATATATCCCAGCCAGTAATCTTCTCTTTTTCTCCAGAGAGTTCTTTTGCTGAGTAGCTTAATGATCTTATGCCAAGGATAAGCATATCAATAAGGTAAATAATGCCCCTTAAGAATAAAACCTTCTCATATTTTTTTATTAAAGGATTATTTTTAATTGTTTTTACCTTTATTTTATTATTTTTTGTTGTCGCTATAGATGTATAATTAGGAGAGCGCATTAATACGCCTTCAATTACCGCTTGTCCTCCTACCCTCATTTCAACTTATGTATAGATCTTAAGTCTTTTACTCTTTTTTCTGCTAGTATTGCTGGATTAAACATATGCCAAAAAACTTGCTTTACCCATGCTATCCATTCTTTATCGAATATCTCATAGAATATGTATATATTTTTTTTAAGTCCATTTTTTTTATATGACTCATTATACTTTACGTCTTTAAATCTTACTAGCTTTTCATCCATAACAAAAGCTCTCAGTGGTTGTTGACCATGTCTTACTTTTATTAATTCCTTACCTATCCTCTCATTTATGCCTAAAACCTTCTCTGTATTCTCTAGACTTGTTGGATTAACATCTGTTAGAATGTTTATTTCTATATCCCTCTTTGCTAATTCTTCTAGAACATCTAGTATATTCTCTCCTCCTTGTTTTAAGTTAGCCCAAGATAGGTTTCCTGAGAAGATGAATATTTGTTTTTTTGCACCCTTAAACAGATTAAATAAATCCTGCCTCACTTTTTTAGCCTCATATTCTTGTTTTTCTACGAAGGCATTTCTCTTGCTATCATCTACATATTGGTATATATCAAAAGGGGAAAAATCATCTTTATTCCTTGATGTTAATATCCTTTCTAGGAGTTTCTCTTGGAATCTTGATGAGTATATCTTTTCTGAATTATTCCAGAAAACAATTTTTAAGGCACCTCTAGTTCCTCCTCTGAAGATTTTTGCTGAGATAGAACCGTCCTCTTCGCTGATTTGCTCTACATATCTATCTGCAGTTCTCCAATTTTTATTTATTAATTTAGAAATTTCTTGTATAGTCCTAGGTTGTTCGTAAACAAATTTTTTTATTTTATTGGTGGTTTCCTGCTTTAAGACCATAAATAATTTGTATTTTATAGCGTATTTAAGATTTTCTATGGATGCCTCAGTGTTGTACTTTTTTTGTCAGTAATACTTAATAAAACTACAACACTACTTTCTACAAGGATAAATAGAAAAGGATGGGTATATGATATTTAAAAATTTGTTAAAATCAGACGGGAGGAGAATTGTAAATAAGTTGGCAGTAAAGAGAATTATACAGGATATGGCAGAGAGTATGGGAAGGGAGTTTGTTATGACAGAGTTGTACAGAGAATTTAGAAATCCCCCTATAGTCTTAACAAAAGAAAATAAGATTATTTTTATTTAGATATGGGAGATGAGACTATGTGCAAAGAATGTGGAAGCAAGGATGTTTTTTTGAACGAATCCGGAACTTATTGCAGAGAATGCGGTAGTTTTGATGAGTTATAATACTAAAAACTCTAAGATAAGTTTTAAATAGAAGACTCTTTATAAATTTTTATGGCTAAGTGTGATATCTGTAAAAATAAAGTGGAAGAGACTTTTCTAGGTAAGATCAAAGGCGCTTATATTGGAGTTGGTGGTAAGATGAAAGTTGTTTGTCAGGCATGTCAGAGAGAATATAAAGATTTAAAAGAGAAATTAGGTTAATTCTTTTATGCTCCAGTAGCTTAGTGGTAGAGCAGCGCTCTCGTATGTTATCTTAGGGAGAAGCGCAGGCCGAAGGTTCAATTCCTTCCTGGGGCTTTTAGCCTCTTGTAGGCTAAAATTTGTGAAGCAAAGGTTTATAAAATATTTATCATGTAACTCGTTTTATGCAGGGGTAGCAAAGCCTGGTCAAATGCGCAGGAGAGAATATTTAATCTCTGCGAAACTTAAGACCTAGTTAAGGAAGAAATCCTGTCGGTTAGTCCGTTCGAGGGTTCAAATCCCTTCCCCTGCATTTTTCGTTATTGCTCCTGTAGCTTAGCCTGGTAGAGCATTACCTTGGTAAATGATCCAAAGAGGTAAAGGTCCTGGGTTCAATTCCCAGCAGGGGCTTACCACAAAACATATAAACTTAATATTTTTTTAATAAAAAATGAAAGAAAAATCATTTAATTTAGAAAAGGAATATGAAGATCTTAAGAAAAAGTATAAACTGCCTGATTTTAAGAGATTAAATAGAGAATTCGACTTAGAAGAAATAGAGCATGACGGGTTTTTGCTTAAGAGGATAAGAAATAGGTTATATGAGAAAGTTAGTTTTTTTATAAAAATTTTAGAAAGCATTTTATATCCAAGCAGCTCTGATGTGGCGAGTTTATACGAAAGTAAATTTTTTACAGAGGAAGATATGGATAATGTCAGCAGTCTGTTTAAGAAACTAATGTTAATAGACAGGCATTATTTATTGGTGGATATTGAAGAAGACGAGGATAAGGATTCTGAGTTTATCAATACTGTTTATGAAGATTGGTTAATCCTAAAAAAGGATTTAATAAAATTCTTAGATATAATGAAAGAAAGTTGGAAAAAAGAAGATAAGATACCAACTGAGAAAGATTACTTTGGATAAAAACCTATATAAATCACCAAAACAGTTTTTTATTATGAAAAAGAGAGGACAGTTTTATATTTTAGTTGCTTTAGTGATAGGTATTATTATCTTTTTAATTGTTTCTCAAACCAACCTCTTCCTTCAGGAAGATCCATCAACAGATATTAGAGCCTTAAGTGAGAATTATATTATTGAGTCTAACAAGTTAATCAATACCCTGATTGGCGCTAAAAGAGAAAATATTTCTGAGGTATTAAGTCAAGCTACTACCACATTCGTTTATGAGTATGCAAAAACAAGAGATCCTAAATTTGGTTTGGTCTATGTTTTTACAAATGAGGACAAGGCTGTTATTGAAAATTATTTAGATGCCAAGGTTGTTATAGATGGAGGAGAAACATTAGCTAATCCTGAAGAAAGGTATAATCTTGGTACTATAGAACTTGGTGGGATAAAGATTCCTCAAGGTTACACTTATAGCCAGATCCAAATAGAATTCCCTGATCTATTTGAGCTTGTTCTTAAAGAGAAATTTGTAAGTGAGATTAATATTAACGAAGGAGATCATTTAATCTTGGACATTGATGGGATTCAATATTATTTTGTTGTTGGTGATACAGTAGAGTTAAATGCTGTTGCTAGAAGAATAGAGGGAGGGCAAATACAGATTTTCCAGACTCAAAGAACATGAAAAAAGGAGTTTCCCCGTTAATAGCCTGGGTTTTGATTATAGGATTAAGTCTTGCTTTGGCTGTAGTTGTTGGTAATTTTATGAAAGAGAGTGCTGAGGAAACAGCAGAGAGTTTAAT
>DAISWR010000057.1:0-4183 GCA_036826255.1 Nanobdellota archaeon
CTTTGTTAGAAGAGAACAATAATCCTGTTTATGCTAACTTAGTTGGAACCAGGACAAATCCTTTTATTGAGGTTCCAAAGATAAGAAATATTGCAATAAGACCAACAGATATTGATAGGGATATAGTTAGAGGCATTACTTGGGTGAGACCTGGTGGTACTGCATTAATAGAAGGAGGATTTGAGAGGTCAACTATAACTTATGCTACTTTAGAAGATTTGGGCTATCTGATTATATTACTAAATAAGATAGAAAAAGAAAAAAAAGTTCCTAAGTCAATAGACGTGGATTTAGAAGCAACAATCACTTATGATCTCGGAGCTGGAACTGGCTTGAATGAGCAAGATTTAACCCTGTCTGAGACTACTGAAAAAGAATGGCTTGGGAATCAGGCAGAACAGAATAAGGGGGCTTTTTTAGGGCAGAGCAGGAGTTTAGTTAATGGCTACCTAAGGGTAAATAAAGTTGGGTCAGATGGATCTAATCTAGCCGTTTATAGAAGTGATTTACAAAAAATAGCTGATGTAGCTTTAAAGGTTGGAGAGATTTCAGGAGTTTATAGCTTGTATGGATCTAGCGGAGGTACAGACGCTTTTAGAATTAGATTAAATGATGTTAGAGAACCACGGGATAAAATTAAGGTTAATATTGATGTAAATGGAAACTTAGATAAAAAATTATTGGGTAAAGGGCAGGCTATTTATCCAGGTTCTTTGTGGAAGGTTAAAACTTTCTTTAGTGAAGGAGATAAGGATATTTTAGAAATACAGCATGATAAAACAAAAGAGATTCTTAGATTTAGCAGAGTTCTATTTAAAGTTGGTGAAGAAAATGCTGCTAGTCCTAAGGTTGACGATCCATTTGCAAAAGCTAGAGATTTTAGATTAGCATCTAATTATGATAGTGCAATAGCTGAATATAACAGATTAATCAAGGATAGCCCAGATATTAAGATTAAGGAAGAAGCTAGTATAGGATTAAACAGAGTTAAAGCTTTAATTGAGTTTGAGAAGGTTTTGAATAATTTTGCAGGCATTAACTTTCCAAATGATACAAAAGAAGCAAAAGCTGATTTTGTAGAAGCTGGTTTAAGAGGGCGTAAAGCTGGAGCAGAAGCTTTAATACAAATAGCAAAGATATATGAGGAGTTTGGGACAGCAGCTGATATTGAGAAGGCTATAGCAAGCTATGGAAGGTTAGCTTCTGAATATAAAGAAGGAGAAAGAAGCTTAGATAATATCGCTATTGAGGGTAAGTTAAAGGAATTAGCTCTTAAGAAGGGTTCTAATTATGAAGGAGAAGCATTTTTTGAAGAAAATAACAGGATAGCTTTGAGCGTTTTAGGGTTTGAACTATTAAAAGATATTATTGGGCCTTATGCTGAATTCCTTTTAGGAGAAGGCAGAGAAAAGGTTAGGATTGGTTTAGCAAGAGAGATTTTTGATAATAAGAAGTATAATGTTGGTGCTTTTTATAACTGGAAATTAGATACTGTTGATACTGAAAGCGTTTTGTTAGCCAGACCATGTAAGAATGCTAACGAAGCTGGTTGTAAAGATAATGTTGTAAGTAAAACTTTAAAATTGAATAAAGCAGAAAGTTTAATGATTAATGAAAAAAATCCTCAAAGAATTGAGCTAGTAGCAACTGAGATAAATAAAGAAGCTTACATAACTGTCTTACCAGGATTAGCACATGGAATCTCTAAAACTAATTTCTCATTACATATTCCTGTTGAAGACAGGGCAATGAAGTTTTCTGATGATACTATAGATAAGCTAATTGATAAGACACAAAAGCAAATAGAAAAACTAAATGGCATAATAGAAAGCTTGAGTGAGGTTGTTGAGACGTGGAAGAAGATTTGTTTAGCTACCTTTGCTTTTGTCACTGTTAAAAATTTCTTTGAAGGTCTAAATGGAAGGGCTATAGCAAGAACACAGTCTATGAATAATTACTGGAAACCGTTTTGCCAGGATCAAGTAAATAAAGGTAAGTTTGAAACTTTGGATGCTTGTTATAGCAAGTATAGTGATAAGATCAGCGAAGATACAGGTACTTATCAAGCTGCTATTGAGGAAGTTAATAAGCTGGAGATTCAAAAAAATAACAAATTTGATAGCCTTTCTTCTATTAGCGGAGCAGAATACAGCCAAATAAAAGCTTATGAAAGTAAGACTAATGTAGAATTAGTGACCCAGGAGAATGTTAGGGATTTAAATTTATATAATAACTTATTGAAATCTGGAAAACTTTCTGCAGAACAAAGCACTGATATAGAAGCTAAAAGAAAGGCTTTATTGGATAAAATAAATAATGATAATAAAATAGCTGAAAAGACTTTAGGGCAGTATAATACTTGGTTGGATAGTATAAATACAGATGAAAATAAGAGAAGTCTTGCATGGAAGGACTTTAGGGAAAATTACGGAGATGCTAGTTTTGAAAGGGTAAAAGTTTCATTCTTAGAAACTGCATGGCATATAAATGATGAGAATTTCCAAAAACAAGCTAAACCTCAATTTGACAAACCAGAGATTAATACTTTTTTCTATAAGGACTTAGAGACTTTCAATAAAGATAAGGAAGTGCTTAGACTATCAGGTATTCAGGTTACTGGAAGCGGTGCAAGGTATTTCATAGATACAGCTGGAGGTAAACCAGCTCCAAGAGCATTATCAGAAGTGCAAGAAAAAGATTTAATTGGTGGTACAAGTGATAAAAAGGTAAAGGATAAATTAGGAAGGCAAATTTATAAATTTACAGATGAATCTAACAAAGAAAGACCAGTTGAAAGATACGTTATTAGTGATGCAGAAATTGATGCAGCTGGAGTTAGAGATAATTATGTTAGCCCAGAAATACAATATAATGAGAAATGCAAGGCAGCTGAAATGTTTCCTGTTGGAAAAGGGAATTATGTGCAGATAGAATATGATAAATTTTGCAGGCCTGGAGGAAGAAGTTTGTGGAATGTTGGACTTGATGGCTTGTTCCCAAGCCAAGATGATGTCCTGCTGGTTCCTGAGTCAGATTGGAGAAATCCTAATCTTCCAAGCAAATACAAGGATGCTGTTAATAAAGCAGAGAGTTTAATTGGAGGAGTTAATTCTCAAGTACAAAGAACTGGATTAAATGGTAGAGTGACGATAGCTGGAGCAAGCTATAGGGTGGGCGCTTCTCAGACACAAAAGCTTACCCAAACACAATGCCAAGACTTTATGGAACCAGGTGATTGTGATACTTTATTCTTGGCATGTGATGCTGTGATGTGCCCTCCTTCAAGATGTAATTTAGGTGGAAAATGGGATGTTCCTAATGTTATACAGTCAGGAATAATTGGAAGCATTGTTTTATGTCAACCAACAACAAAGACTAAAGTTTGCTTGAGCGGGATATTGGCCTCATTGCAGAATATTAGAAGTGTATTACAAGGATTTAATCAATGCTTAAAGACCCAGAAGGTTACTGGGCAATCTGTTGGGATATGCGATAAAATCAGGAGTGTATTTATATGTGAGCTAGTTTGGAAAGAGGCTGTTAGTTTACTTGAAGCTAAGGAAGGAATATTATCTTTCTTAGGAAGTAAACTAGCTGGTGATAGGGGAGGTGGAGGTGAATATGGTAATTTTGAAGCAGCTTTTAAAAATGCTGATGACTCGCTTAAGTTCTTTACAAGTGAATATGCACAAGGATCATTTAGCGCTTTCCAAGGTAAATCTTTACAAGAGGTTGGAACTGAGATTTGTAAGGCTGCCGTGTTTGCAAAGTATCCTGGTCCTGGCATACTAGATCAAGTAACTAAACCAGAAAGCCCACCGCAGTTTACAGCAGAGTTTGATGTATATCCTTATTCAGAAAGAACTCAACAAAGCAGATACAGCGTGTTTTATCATATTTATGCTGGAGAAAATCCAGGATTAAACAATAGGGACTTTATCAGGTATAGTGTTTACTTGAGAAATAGCATAGACTCTAGATTTGGATTTTATGGAACTACTGAGAGATGTACTGGAAATGTAGGATTGATAAAAGTAGGCGGATTCGCTTCTTTTAATGTGGATTGTGTTGCTAATACTGGTTACGATCAAGTTTGTGTAAGCATAGAAGGAAGGACAGACTGTGGATTTGGCACTGTTACAACAAGCTTTGGATTAAATTATGCTAATGACTTGGTTGTTGA
>DAISWR010000058.1:0-4153 GCA_036826255.1 Nanobdellota archaeon
ATATTAGTTTTATAACTAAACAGAATAAGCACAAGCAAATTAATTTTTATTCAAGATTAGAAACAATTAAAAATATAGGTAAAAAATGAAAGATACAGCAAGAGGTAAAAATGCCCAAAATAAGATCCCCCATATGTACATTAGTAGGGCATGTGGATCATGGAAAAACTACTTTACTAGATTCTATCAGAGGCACGACTCTTGCTGAAAGAGAACCAGGAAGAATAACACAGCATATAGGAGCAACAGAAGTCCCATTATCAACAATAAAGAAATTATGCGGTAAGTTAATAGATTCTTTAAAAATTGATTTAACAATTCCTGGATTATTATTTTTAGACACTCCAGGACACAAAGCCTTTGTATCCTTAAGAAAAAGAGGGGGTAATCTAGCTGATATCGCTATTTTAGTGATAGACGTTCTAGAAGGAATTAAGCCTCAAACTTTAGAGTCTATTGAAATATTAAAGAATTCAAAGACGCCTTTTGTTATCGCATTAACAAAGATTGATTTAATTTCTGGATTTAAAGATAATAAAACTTCTTTATTACAGAATATAGAATCACAAGCTGATAATGTTAAGAAAGAATTGGATACTAAGCTTTATACTATTGTTGGCGAATTATATGAGAAGTTCCAATTAAATGCAGAAAGATTTGACAGGGTTGATAACTATACGCAGAAGATAGCTATAATACCCATTTCTTCTAAGCTAAAGGTTGGTTTGCCTGAGCTTTTAATGGTTCTTACAGGATTAACGCAAAAATATTTGGAAAATAAGCTGAAAATAGATATTAAAGGGCCTGCAAAAGCAACAATATTAGAGGTAAAAGAGGCTCCTGGATTAGGCATATCAATAGATGTTATAATTTATGATGGGACAATAAAAGTAGATGATACTATCCTTATCGGTTCTTTAGAAAATCCAATAAAAACTAAAGTAAGGTCCTTGCTTAAGCTAGCTCCGCTATCAGAGATTAGAGATAAGAAATCTAAGTTTTCAAAAGTAGATGAAGTAACAGCTGCAGCTGGCGTAAAGATAACTGCTCCTGGATTGGATAATGTTTTATCTGGAATGCCATTAAGAGTAGTTGGAAAGGATTTTAAGAAAGCTGAAAAAGAGATTAAAGAAGAGATAGAAGATGTTATTATAGAAACTGAAAAAGATGGAATAATTGTAAAAGCAGACACATTAGGTTCCTTAGAGGCATTAGATAATATCCTAAAAGAAAGGAATCTTATTATTAAAAAAGCTTCTTTAGGAAATATAACAAAAAGTGATATTGCTGAAGCTTCTTCATCTCAAAATCCATTAAACAGAGTTGTACTAGGCTTTAATGTAAAGAGTGATGAGGATAGTAAGGATATAAAGGTCATTACGAACGAGGTTATATACAAAATACTAGAAGATTATGATAAATGGTCAGAGCATGAAAACAAGAGGCTTAAAAAAGAAAAATTATCCAAATTAAGAGCTTTATGCAAGATCCAAATTATGCCTGGGTTTGTCTTTAGGCAGAACAATCCAGCTGTAGTTGGAGTTGAGATTCTCTTGGGCAAGTTAAAGCCTAATACGCCCTTAATGTTAAATGGCAAAGAGATTACATCTGCAAAGAGCCTGCAATTAGAAGGAGAAAATATAGAAGAGGCTGAAAAAGGAAAACAGGTTGCTGTCTCACTTCCAGGAGTCACGATTGGAAGGCAGGTAAAAGAAGGCGACATCTTATATTCATTGGTAAATGAATCAGATTACAGGGAATTTAAGAAGACTAAAGATTTCCTGGATAAGGATTCGATAGAAATACTAAAAGAGGTTGCTGATATGAAAAGAAAAGAGAACGCTGTTTGGGGTGTATAATCGCTGTTATGTCTAAGTAAGCGGGCAAAAGATTTTTCCTTATTTTAATTTTCTCTGTAATTTGGTTAATTGCTGATAGTCTTCCTTTGTTGCATTGCCGTCTTTGCATTTCGCTTCAAGAATTGCGAGCTCTTCGCGAAGCCCCTTGCGTAATTTGTCCATTTTTCTCTTATCAGTTGGCATAATTCCTCCAAACCATAGCTATGCTATAGCAGGCCTTATATAATTACTTTTCGTTTGGATAGTTCTGCAGCACTAAAATTATTTTATTTTTATAATCCCATGCTACTTGAAGGTTTCAGTAGAGTAAAAATGGCGAGTGTAAAATTAGTTAGTATTAAATGTTAGGGATGATTGTAGTTAAATGGAAAGATTTATAAACAAGTGGAAGTATATATTTCCATATGGAAAGAAAATTAACCATTTTAAAACAATTTTTTGAAGAACCAAATAGAAAATTTAGTATTAGAGAATTATCTAGAATTTTAAAAATTAATCATACAACAGTCAGGCAATATCTTAATCAACTAGTCAAAGAAGGGTTTTTGTCATCAAGAAAAGAAGGATTGTATTCATTTTATCAATTAATTTTATCAAAGAAAACTCTAAATTTAAAGCTCTATTACAATTTAGAAAAAATTAGAAATTCTGATGTCGTTGAAGATTTGGAGAAAATGTATGATTTGCCTGTTATTGTATTGTTTGGGAGCTACGCTTCTGCTAGAGATGATACCAGTAGCGATATAGATATTTGTCTGATATCAAATGTTAATAAAGATTTTCCGATTGAAAAATATGAAAAGACTTTAAATAGAAAAATAAGCATGCATAAATTCAGCAAAAATTTATGGGATAGGGCAAAAAAATCAAATCCTAGTCTGATAAACAACATTTGCAATGGAATTGTTTTATCTGGTGAGTTGGAGGTTTTATGAATTTTGAGAATAGCTTAATTGAAGGAAAAGCGAAGAAAGTAGTGCCTAATAAGATAAGGGCTTCGAGCCTGCTTAAATCTTCAATCCAAGCAATTGAAACTGCTAAAGTTATACAATTAAATTCAAACACTTTAAAGTCAATATTAAGAGAGCTTTATGAGGGATTAAGGGAATATTGTGAAGCTATAGGTTATTTAAAAGGATATAAATTTTTAGATCATGAATCAATTGGTTATTTCTTAAAAGATATTCTTAAAGAACCATCTGCCTCTGCAAAATTTGATAGATATAGAAAATTAAGGAACGGGATTAATTATTATGGTGAAGACCTTGATATTGAAACAGTAAAAGAAGCGATCATAGAAATCCCTAAGCTAGTTAAAGAACTAGAAAAGTATTCTAAAAATTAGTCAGTAATTAAGTTCGGGCAAGCTAGTATTTGTTATTAACTATTCTTAGCTTAAAATTAACTGTGCATCAGTAATAAAATTTAAGCATATATATTTTTATAGAGTCTTTTCTTTTAGAGATGAATGCCTGAAGAAGATAGAAGAGACGAAAGTTCTGGAGAATCTAAGGAAATATTGCACATTCCAAAGGAGCAGATGGAAGAATTCCTAGCTAAAACGCTGGAGCATATTAAAAAAATAAAGGAAGAAACTGAAGGTCAGATAAGGGGGTTGAGAGAAGAAGTTGATAATCTGAAAAAAAGGCCATTGGAAGAATATGTTGCGGGCTTTGACAGAGAAATAGGAGAGAATGTAGCAAAAAAGATTGCACATGCTGAGATAGAGAAAAAATCTAGAGAAGCTGTTGATTCTGCTGTTTTAGGAGTAAAACAGATTCTCGAGTCAGAAGCTCGGTCAAGAGTAATTGAAGCATCAAATAGAGTTTATGGGACTAAGGATAAAACCCTTGAAGACTCTATTAGAACACAAGAGGAAAAAAGATTCTGGAGCAAAATAAGATATGCAGCATTTGCTGTAGGAGGTATAAGTATTTTATCTCTTGTAGCATATTCCAGATACGAAATCAGCCAGAGAACTGCAGAAAGCGCTACGGGAATTGCCCAAGAAGCAAAAAAAATTGCAAACAAGTCTCTTGAAGACTTGAAGAATTATAAGATTGAATTTGACAGCTTGCAGAAAAAGAATGAAGAAGATAAAAAGAAGGAGAATGAAATAAGAAAAAAAGAGCGGGACGAGCTAGAACAAAAACTTGCTGGACAGATAAGAGCAAAAGCAGATAAAACTGAATATGACGCAAGATTTGCTGACTTGAAAAAAGATAATTATAGGCTAGACGGAATGCTGCAAGCAGAGCTAAAGAAAAATGAAGGGAGAGAAGATGCTTATGTTA
>DAISWR010000059.1:0-3938 GCA_036826255.1 Nanobdellota archaeon
TGTTTTATGATAAACTCTTATAGGCTCCTGGACAGAGTTGATTACAATCTCTTCCAGATTGATATCATTTAGCAAAAATTCTATTTTACCAAGACCAAGCATTTCCTGCATTAATCTTCCAGCCAAATACCTCTTGCTCTCCTCTTTTATTCCAGGAATATGTTTTTCCAGTAACGCTATAGCTTTTTTCCTAAACTTTTCCTTAAGTTCAATGATAGCCTTAGGATCCAATATCTCTGTTGTAGAGATGCTGACTTCTATTAATAATTCATGCTTTACTTCATCTAATAAAGCTAAAGTAGGTGCGCTAAAATCTGGTAACTTAATCTTATATTTGCTTAATCTGCCTTTCCCACCCAATATTCCGATCTCTACAGTAATTCCATCTGCTATGACATCATACTTTTCAATTACTTCTTCCATTTCCTAAGTTCCAGCTCACCAAGAGTTGGATAATGTAAAGTTACAAGTTTATGATCCTCAAGTATCTTTCCCCATTCTTCTGCCAATTGCTTTGGAATACCAAATTTTTTAGCAACTTCAGATACTTTGACTATCCCAGTTTTATTCACTAAATTTACTAATTCATCAAATTGGGTCTGAGAAACCCCTCTAATCGGTTTTAACTGATAAATTCTTACTTCTTTTTCCCTTTGACTACTTTCAATTTTTTCTTTTATTACTTTTTTATGCCTCTTTCTATAAACTATAAGATCTGTAATTACAATAATCAGCAATCCTAGAACAGCTAAAATAATCAAACCCCTCAAACTAATTTTCTGCTGTTGGAATAATATAAATCCCAAAGCTACAAATGCTGCTCCAATTAGATATGCAATTTCTAAAGCAAATAAAAATTTCTTTTTAATATCCCTTACTTTACCCTCAAACCTTATTCTTTTTTCAACAACTTTTTTCTTCTTGAACTTTATAAAATGAAGAAGTGGAACTAGGATCGTTATTAATCCAATAAGGCTTATAATAGATAATAAAATAATATTAATGAACTTAAAACTGTATAAAACAAATCCTAAACCAATTATTAAAAAGCCGAGAACAGCTAGCATACTAGTAGTCAGCCTTTGGGTCTTTCTTTTTAAAAATTTATGAGCTGTTTTTGGCTTATTAGCATGATAACCTAAAGAAGATAATATATTCATCATCAAACCAATGCCTGTTGTAAGATACATTTCATTAGCAAAAGCAATAAGGACTAACAAAGCGCTTGCAAACCACATCAGGCCATATAAAACATAATTCTTTTCTTTCAGCAAAGATTTTTTTGCAGTAACAGCTTGTTTTACTCTTGCTTTTTCATAACCTAAAAAACTTAATAACATTCCGGCTAAGCCAAATGCAATCGTAATCCACTTGTTATTCAATATACTGCTAACAACCAAGATTGCAGATAAAAACCAAGTAGCTAAATAAATTTTATAAATACTAACAAACTTTCTCTTTTTCTCAACTTCTCTGTACAAAACCTTGCTTATACCTTTTTTTGCTCCGCTTTTCTGTGTCAGTATAAACTCAAAAACAGACATAAGCATTATTGCCAGCCCCAAAAATAGCAATTCTTTTCTTATTATAAATGCAAGAAAAGCAATTACAAGTCCTATCCAAAAAGCTATTTCCGATATAATAATATGCTTAAATTCTCTAGGCTTATAATAATCTCTTATCCTAAAATCAACTACGGCTGTAAGCATACTATCTGTACCTAAAACGGCTAAAATAGCAAAGGGGATTAAATTTATTATACGTAAGTTGTACAGAAAAGAACCTGTAATAAGAAAAACAGCGCCAATCCAATACAATAGTACAAACTTATTCATTAAACACCCCTATTTTATCTACTACACAATACTTAAATTGTGATTTATTAATCTTATGTAACTATCTTAAGATAGTGTTCTAATATGCTATATCTACAGTACCCCTTTTAAAAATATTCAAACTACTTAAATCAACCTCAATTATATTATCAGGATAACCTATGCTGATTCTTTCATCATCAAGCTTGTTCAAATATACCTTACTCTTAACTTCAACTTTCCCAGCATTATTCTCTATAATTAATATTCCCGGGTTTTGTATCTTTATAACTATAGTACTTACACCAATATCTAATATAAACTTATTACTTACACCCATATCAACAGTCTCGTTAAATTTTAAGTTACTATTAGTTTTGATTGTTAATCGTCTGCAAGAACCTCCGCTACTACAAATATGCCCCTCATCCTGATTTAGATTGCCAGAAGACTGCCCCTTTGTATTAAAGTCTAATTCATAAGCATTAAAATTAAATTCCTCTGGTATAATATTTATCTCTTTTCCACCAAAACCTTTTGGATGAGTATAAGTAATGCTATTTGGCTTTATTACTAGAGGCAATTTATCAGTTATTTTAGTTGCATTTATTTTTACTTTAGGATTTTCTTTAAATTCCAGTTCTAGATAAGCCTTAAAATCATTCATATTATCTCTAAAATCATCATCCTCATCATTAGGAAGCTCTTCATTGAATATAACATTTTTTTCATCTATAGTTACATTTATGTTAGCCTCTAAATTAAAAATATCCCTTAAACTGTTCTTTATGCTTAGTTCTAAATCACTAATCCTATCAATTACACCAACTTCAGAAGTTCTTTCTCTAGAGTTTATAGCATTATTGTAGATAACAAGAGCAAAAACCAAGACTACCATCATCATGCCAGCAATACCTGCTGTGAATAAAACACCTCTTCTTACTTGGTCCATATGAAAAACCTCGCTATGCAGTAATTATCATTATCTTTAATGAAAACTCTTTTTCCACTGCCAATAAACTTGTCTTCTGGTATTTCTTCTGAAGTTTCTATTGAGCCTGATGAAGAACCAGAAGAATCCTTACAATTTACTTTAATTTTCATATCGTAAAGATCAGGTAAAACATTGTCTCTGTTAATCTCTATCAAATCAACATTCATAGTCTGCAGTATATTTTTGTGATCAAGCAGGGCTAGGATATCAGATCCAGTTCTTATTGTTTGTAAATCAACATCTCTTAATCCCTGAGATAACCCTATATAATATGAAGACAATCCAAGTAATAAGACAAAAACTATCACAGCTATGAAGGCATCTAATGTAAAGATAATCCCTCTATTTCCACAATGTAAATTCAAAAACTTTTTCTTGGCCTTCATAAAGCACATACCTCTTTATTGTAAATATAATATTTCCATTAGGCTGTAATCCGCCATTAGCACTATCTAGTTCGAAATAATAATTATATTCTCCTAAGTTTAAAGTTTTAACGCCTAAACTATGGCTGATATTTTCAAAAGCCTCAACTTTATTCCTAGATAAAACCCTATCACTCTCGGCTAAACCAATAACGCCTAAACTACTGATATTATCCTCCCATTTAGAAGGGTTTCCAGGACTCTTGACTAATAAATCAGAGACTTGGAACGCTTTTACTTGTAGATCCTCATAAGCAAAATCATCTGCCAGTTTTACTTTATAATTATACCAAAGCGAGGCAATTGCTATAATCAAAATAATAAATATAGAAATAGCCATAAACAAATCCACCATGCTCATCTGAGCTTTTTTATGCAGAGATTGTATCATTGTAGCATACTCTTATAGATTCTACATCGACAAACGCTTCTTTAAAGTCATTTGGTGTTGAGTCAAAACTTACAATAGTTTCAACTCTATCTCCAATCACATTATTGATACTACAGGTATTTGTTTTTTCTGTTAAAGAGCCTGTCAGATTAGTGCATATCTCAATCCAATTTCCAACATCCCTATAAGTTATATTAGCTATATATACGCTTGTATCATTTACTTTATGGTTTATAGAGAAGTCTGCACTTTCAACAGATAAAGAATTAAGCAGAGGTGTTAAAATAAAACTTGAATAAAGCCATCCAGAACCT
>DAISWR010000060.1:0-1503 GCA_036826255.1 Nanobdellota archaeon
GGGAAATTAAACAAACAATGCTTAGTCTGCTAAACAAAGTTCCGGAACAATATAAGAAAAGTTTAGACTTAGTTAATTTTAAAATTAAAAAAAGCAAGATAGATAATGTTTTATTTTGCGGGATGGGAGCAAGCGGGATTGTAGGAGATATAATTAAAGAATATTTATATGATGAGATTAAAATTCCTATAATAGTTAATAAGAATGACAATATACCTAATTTTGTTGATAAGAATACGTTAGTATTTATCATTACTCATTCCGGGAAAACTAAAGAAACTTTGAAATGCTATAATAAAGCTAAGTTAAAAAAAGCTCAGATAATTGGGATAACTGCCAATAAAAATTTAGAATTTAAGAATAAGATATTAATTCCAGACAGCGAATATGGAAGAGTTGTTTTGTATTATTCTTTGTTTCCGATTTTGATAATATTAAATAAATTTGGATTAATAAAAAATAAAGATAATGAGATTAAGAAAGCTTTGAATTCTGTTAAAAATTTTAAAGACAAAAATAAAGCTAAGGTTATTGCTAAAAAACTGTATAAGAAAACCCCTGTAATTTATTCTTATTTTAGTTACAGAGCTGTTGGTTATTACTGGAAGACACAGTTAAATGAATTAAGCAAAGTTTACGCTTTACAGAATTTCTTCCCTGAGGTTAATCATAATGAAATAGAAGTTAATAATTTGAATAATTTTGAGGTTGTTAATTTAAAAGAGAAGAAAGTAAATTTAGCTTCCATTGTTTATTACATGTACAGTGCTGACTGGGTTGCTTATTATTTAAGCCAACTAAGAAAAGTTAATCCTCTGAAAACTCCTGTAATTGATAAAATAAAGAGAAAATAGGATATAAATCTTTAAATATTATAATTTTTAGATAATTTTTTATGCTTATAAGAAGAGATACTAATGCAGAGGATTATAGACATGAACCTGAGGTTTGCGGAGGTTATGATGGTTTATTTGATGTTACTCGTCTAGATGGTGAAGGCAATATTGTTACTAGAACTTATTCTCCTGTTATAAGAGTGGGTGGAGCACCTGAAAGATTTGAACCTTTATATCATGGTTGCGAGGCTTATTTGAAATGGTCTTTAGAAGATGGTTTAGTCTGGTGTCTAAGAGATCTTTTAGAAAAAAGAAAAAAAGAAATTTAGTTTTTGTCTACTGACCATTTTTTTCCTGGACCTAATAACATTAAAGTTACTGCTCCAAAGAATAGGACCCATACTAATTCTCCTCCACCATTAGCAACATTGAAACCGTTTGATATGTGCACTACTAAAAATGCTACTAACATATCAACTGCTACTAACAAAGAGGCTAACCTTGTCTGGAATCCTCCCAAGATTGCTAAACCTCCAAAGGTTTCAACTAAAGCAACTATCCACGCGAATAACATAGCTGCAGGTATCCCTACATTTGTGAAGAATCCTGCTGTTCCTGAGATTCCTGCTGCAAAAGGACCAACTGCTAATAGTTTTCCAATACCATG
>DAISWR010000060.1:1603-3750 GCA_036826255.1 Nanobdellota archaeon
TCTAGTATTAATCATGTATGAAAGTTATTTTGTTGTGGATGTTGAAACCTGTCCTATTGATTTAGATGGATATTTTTTGTTAGAAACTGATGAAGAGAAAATTAAAAAGTTAAACCCTATAGACTCTAAGATTATAGCTATTGGGATTAGGAATAGAGGGGAAAGCAAGATTTTCTCAGGAGACGAAAAAGATATTTTAACTAAATTTTGGAGCGAGTGGAAAAAACTAAAATATGGAAGTCCAAGCATTCTACTAGTGGGCTTTAATGTAACTAATTTTGATATTCCTTTTATTGTTGCCAGGAGTTTTATTAATAATATTGAGATAGTTCCATTTTCGTTAAAATCTGTTTTGGATGTTAAAGATAAAATAAATGCTTATAGATATGGAAAAACAAGAGGAAAACTAGAAGAATATGGCAGATTAATTGGTTTAGAACCATTAAATATAGATGGAAGTATGATTCCCGAATTATATAAAAATAATGAAATAGATAATATTAAAAAATATTTGTTAAAAGATTTGGAAATAACTGACAAATTGTTTGAGAGAGCTAAAAGCACTGGAATAATACATATTTCTAAATATTAAATAAATTTATTCTAATAAATAAGACAACAAAGCCATCCTTATATACAATCCGTTTTTTGCCTGCCTAAAGTAGGCTACTCTTTTATCTTTTTGTTCCGTTTTTAAGGATAATTTAATTTCTTCTACATGAGGGAGAGGATGCAAAAGCCTAGAAGTTTTCTTTAATAGTTTTAAATTTTCTTCAGTTATGGAATAGATTTCTTTTGACTTGTTGTAATCCTCGTCAGACATTCTCTCTTTTTGAATTCGAGTCATATAAACAATATCTGCTTTTGGTAAATACTTGTTTAATTCTGTCTGCTCTTCAAATTTGATATTATGTTTTTTCAGGTATTCTTTTATGTCTTCTTTAATCTTAAGATGCTCTGGTGAAATAAATATTATTTTTATATCTTTAAATTTTCCAAATAAATAACATAAAGACCTAACTGTTCTTCCATGCTTTAAATCACCTACTATAACAACCGTAATATTATCTATTCTCCCGATTTCTTTGTAAATAGTATAAAGGTCTAGTAATGCCTGTGTAGGATGCTGTCCAGAACCATCACCTCCGTTTATTATTGGAATGGGACTCACAGAGGATGCTATTTTAGCTGCACCTTCTTCAAAATGTCTTATTACAATAATATCTACATATGAAGAAATTATTCTTATAGTATCTTCTAAAGATTCTCCTTTTACTGCTGAAGAAAATTCCTTAGCATTTTCTGTACTAATAATATCTCCTCCTAATTTAAGCATTGCCGATTCAAAACTTAGACGTGTTCTTGTGCTTGGTTCATAGAACAAAGTTGCTAAAATCTTTCCAGATAGTAGTTTTTCATTAGAAACTCTTAATTTATCTGTTTTATCAAAAAGAGTAAAAATAGTATTTTTGTCTAATTGCTGGGATTCTATTAAATTTTTAAGCATACTAAAAAGATTATAATATTTTTGTAGTTTAAATAAATTATTGTGGTAGATAGGATATTAACTGGGAAAAAGAAAGAAGATGGATAACTATTTTATGTAACAATTATACTAAAAGGTTCATTCATATTTATCTTATAATTGACTACAATAATAATTATATACTTCTATGACTAATAAGAGACTAGAAAATGAAAAATGCAATAAAACTCTTTCAGGATAAGAAGATTAGGGTTGAATGGGATTCGGATAAAGAGGAGTGGTATTTTTCGATAGTGGATGTTATTGCAGTATTGACTGATAATGATTTTCAAGATGCTAGGAATTATTGGAAAGTGCTAAAACATAGACTTATAGAGGAAGGAAATGAGTCGGTTACAAATTGTAACCAACTGAAAATGCAGGCTTCTGATGGCAAATATTATAAAACGGATGTTGCAGATACAGAGCAATTGCTTCGTTTAATCCAATCTATCCCTTCTAAAAAAGCAGAACCTTTTAAGATGTGGCTTGCTAAAATTGGAAAAGAAAGAATTGATGAAATGTACGACCCTGAACTGACTATTGATAGGGCTATGCAAACATATTTGCAAAAAGGATATTCTAAGGAATGGATTAATCAAAGATTAAAGACTATTGAGGT
>DAISWR010000061.1:0-3693 GCA_036826255.1 Nanobdellota archaeon
CCGCACTCCCCTTTTTCATAACAAACTAATGATAAAAGTAGTTTAAATATGTTTAGATTAAGCAAGAGCAAAGGACGACTTCTTCATAAGCCTAACAATTAAAAAGACTTTTATATTAATCTTTATGATTATACAAAATATGAAATTTGATATCGTAGTGGTCTCACATGCTTCACTTGATTTATACTTGGATAAACTGTACCTAGGGGGCCCCGTGTCTTATTGCGGTAGGCTTTTAGATGAATTGGGTGCTAACTATTTAGTTGTTGGAATGGTAGGAAAGGAATTTCCATTTAAAGATTATTATAAAAAAAGAATAAAAAGTAATATATTGGTAGAGTCTACAGCAACTACTTCATTTGTAATGGAGCATATAAAAGGTATAAGGCATATTAAAATTTCTGCAAAAGCAGAACCTTTTGATATAGCTAAAATACCAAAAGAAGCAATTAAAGCCAGATATATTTTATTATCCCCAATTATTGATGATATGCCTATTGAATTTATAAAGAGGCTATCTAAAAGAACTAATGCAAAGTTATGTATTGACCCGTTTAATAATGATAATGGTAAATTTTCAAAGATGCAAAAAATTTATTTCTTGGAAGTAGCAAATTATGTAGAAATAATAAAACTTTCACAAAATGAGCTTGTAGGATTATCTGGATTTAAAGATTTAAATGAAGCGATAACTAATTATTTATCTAAATTTAACAATATATTTATTATAACCTTAGGGAAAAATGGTGCTCGAATCTATAAAAAGAATGAAATAAATAAAACTGTTAGGGGAATAGACTTATGCCCCTTTGTTGATGCGACGGGTTGTGGGGACATATTTTTTGCAGGTTTTATTTATGGATTATCAAAAGAATATCAATTAGAAGAATGCGTTTTATTTGGAAATATCTGTGCAGGTCTATCTGTAAGTAGTAAAGGAGTAGATTCAATACCAAAAAAGGAGGACATAATCAAGATGTATAATTCGCTTAAATAAATCTGCCATCTAATATTCTTTCTACATCATCCACCATTTGAGAAAAACTGCCACTTATACTAAAAAATTCTAAGTCTGAATCTTTAAGTGAAGCCACCAATCTGGTCGAATAGGTTCCATCATCTAAAGAAGGAAGAGATAATCCCTGAGACATAATACAATACCCAACGGTTCTAAGCTCCATACATACTGCTTCATAGAATCTTATTTTTCCTATCTCTCTTGGAACATGTTTAGATTTGTTAGATCCTAATAAGTCTGGTTCTAAAAATATTACATTTCTTAATAAACGTCTTTGATCCGAATGCTTACCCATTAAACCAATATCAACATACCCACTAGTACTTCCTCTTACATCTTCTTTTAACCTACCATCATTAGAATGGTGGGGGCTAATTCCTACGTAAGTGTTACCTCCAAGAACATAAAATTCATTACCACTTAATTCTAATTTGATAGCATCATCCCCATAACTGAAACAATTGTGGGATAAGACCATTTCTAAGTTTAATGTACTTTTACCACTTTTTGAAGGTCCAACTAATAAAATTGGATCACCCCGTTCTATTGCAGCAGCATGCAACACAAAATGGTTTCTTCTTAAAAATTCTCTTTGTAATAAGTGATAAATTAAATAACATAACTGCCCTTCTCCAATATTGCCAAAATCTGCATTTACCCCTAACCCCGAAGGGAGATAAGCAGGAGATCCTTGAAGTAAACTGACTATAGATCCATTAGTAATTGTTGGTGAAATAGAAAAATCAGGAATGATATGTCTAAGGTAAGCGCTATGATCAAGTATATCCAACACTCTTTGTGAGTCTGTGACAACTAAAACTGAATCTGACCCAGATATTAATTTTCTTTTTTTCATTTTAATTGAAAAAATTCCAAAATTGTTGGTTTCATAGGTCTTGACTTGTTTTCTATATGCTCCTTTATTCTATAAACATTCTTTCTGTCCGGAATAAGATTATTTATGGTCCCGATACATAAAATAGGAGCATTTATCTTTTTTAATAATCCAATTTTATTTTTTATCCCTTCATTTCCTTCAGTAACTATAACATAATCAAAGCTCTCAATATTTAGATTAGAGTTTATTTCACTTCCTCTTAACCACATTATTTTTGCTTCCTTTTTTAAATGTTTTAAGGCATGTTTTATTGATTCCTTTAGAGAAATATAAAGCCCTGAAGATTCTGTTTCTCCAATTACTAAGACATTCTTATAGCCCTCCGTTTTTAAATTAGCATATGTTTCTAAGCTACCTGCTGTTCTTTTTTGGTCAAACTTAAAATATTTCAAAAAAATGTATTCTTGATTAAATTTTAGTATTTCTAGGGGCAGAGAATAAATGTCTTCTACAGAAGGGAGGTTTATTATATTTTTTTTATCTATAAAGATATCTCTTGTTATCCTATTCTTTTGATTTTCTGTTAATGGTTTATCCGACCTAACAGCTAAGATACTCGGTTTTAAACTAGAATTTAACGCTCTTTCATAACTTTGTTTAATTATCTTTAATAAAAATGGTTCTTCTTTGTAAACAATATCATGATTAGACTTAAGGGGCAAATAGGCATAATGAACGACTAAAAATTCATCTGGATTTTTACATTGTAAAATAGATAATGCTTTTAAAAAATATAAAGATTCTGCGTCCCCTAATGTGCCCCCTACCTCAATGATACATATATCTTTACCTTCTGACGCATTTTTAATCTTTTCCAGATATATAGGGATTAAATGAGTGTTTATCGTCAGTATTTCTCCCTTTTTTAATTGACCATTCAATTGTTTTTTGAATAGTTCATAATAACATTCTCCATTGATAATGCTATTTATTGATGGAATGTCTTGATCTAAAAATCTTTCATAAACCCCCATATCAGAATCTACTTTTTTTCCTTCAAAATTAATAAATATCTCCTCTCCTTCCCAAATTATTTCATCTTTAGAATCGCCTGTGGCTAGAGAAGCAAAGCTTAGATTTAGTAAACCATCAAATTTTATTATCGTTGTAATTAAATTGAACGTAGAAAAGATATATCCCAGACTTGCAGTAAAAATTGTCTTACCCGTTCCTGTTGCAGTACCTCCACAAACAATGATGTATTTTGTCATTTTAATATTAAAGGAAATTCTTTCCGAATCTCAAGAATAGACTCTACTATATCCTCTCTAGTGATAAATTTCATTATTTCTTCAAACTTTACCCATTTAAATTCGGACAGTTCATTTGTGTCTAATTTAATAGAAACAGACTTATTAACTTTTAATATAAAGAAGTGCTGTTCCTGACCTTTAAACCCTTTCTTTTTCTGTAAATCTTCTGGCCAGTCAAATGTATTTATATGTTTAGCCTCACTTATAAGGGTATAACTTGTAATCCCTGTTTCCTCTAATAACTCCCTTTTAATGCCTTCACGCCAATCTTCATCTTTTTCTAAGCCTCCTTGAACAAACTGCCATTCATTTGAAGGTTTTTTTACTATTAAGAATTCATCTCCATTTGTTACCAACATGCAAACATTTTTTCTATATTTTTGGATTGTGTCATTGACTAACATCCCTAAGAAAGTGTTATTTATTTGATTATATTCCGAAGCTTTATCAAAATAGTCGGGTAATTTTTCAAAGAAATCTGCGCAGTCTAATATTATTTTGTTAATTTCTTCTTGAGAGAAGTT
>DAISWR010000062.1:0-1919 GCA_036826255.1 Nanobdellota archaeon
GCATATAGATGCTGTTCCTTATTCTCCAACAGATAATTCTATATTATACATTAAGGATGTAACATTTAAATGGAATGTTTATGGGGATAAGATTCAAGAGGAATATAAACTCATTGTAGATGATAATCTTGCTTTTAATTCTCCAGAAAATTTTTATGGATTGGGTGATAAAAAAGAAAGAACCATAATACTCAAGAATGATGGAAGATATTTTTGGAGGGTTAGGTCTCGTAACAGTGATGGATGGGGAGAATGGAGTAAAATAAAGGAGTTTACTCTAAGTTCCAGCAGAAGTCTATGCGATGATGGAACTAAAGCTTATACCTGCTCAAAAACCAAACCTTTGTACTGTAATGTATTAAAACTTATTAATGACTGTAAGCAATGCGGTTGTCCAAATAATGGATTTTGCCAAGCAGATGGAAGTTGCATTCTTGCAGAGGTGACTGAAGTAAATTGCGTAGATGGTACAAAAGCAGGAGAATGTTCTTTAACCAAACCACTATATTGCAATGAAGATGGATATTTGACAGAAACAAGCAGCATTTGTGGATGTTTAGATGGAACATATCCTGACGAGGATGGTGTTAAATGCAAGATAAAAGTAGAGGCTCCAACTCTAGTGAAAAGATTTAGCTTATTGGGATTTATTAATAGGTTCTTTGGAAATTAATGAACGCTCATTCCAAATTCTTTATCTTTAACAGCTAATTTTTTTATAACTAAATGGCCTGAGTTTTCTGTCTCCATTATCTTCTCTGAGCTTATGATTTCTAAACTTTTATCAAAGATAGGACCATCTATAACTAATGAATCGTAGTGGCCTCCTTCTGCTCCTAGGTGGAAGCCATATTTTTCTGAAAGTCTTTTTAATTTTTCAAAGTTTTCTTGGTTAAGCTCCTTTCCCAGCCATTCTTCTGTTAAACCATCTGCAGCTACTTGTGTAACTAAAATCTTATAGCCTTTCTTTATCATCTGTTGTATTAAAGAACTATGATCATTTCCAGTATGCGAAGCAAATACTTCTATACCTAAAGGGAATAAAGCATCTCTTATCGATTTAATCTGAGTTTCTTGTAAACCAACTCCACCTAGGACTAAGGCTTCTATCGGATTCTTTTGCTGATTTTGTTCAACTAGTTCTTTTACAATCTTTGCCTCTTCTTTTGGATCTGCTATGTCACAAGTTGCATAGACCTGAGGAATTCCCAAAATGTTAGCCAGTTCTATTGTATGCTCTACTGTAGCAAAATGGAATAAATAACAATCAGTTCTTGTTGGCTTTATAGAAATTAGATATTTTATATCATAGCCTTTTTCTTTAGCTAAGTCAATCGCATAAGTAGAGTCCTTACCGCCGCTATACATTATTGCTATGTCCATTATTTTCATGTTAACATAGAATTAGTTTATAAAGGTTTTCTTTGAATTTTAGGATTAACAACATTTTTATAGAAGTTAAATCTACTAAAATTTATGGTTAAGAGTAAAAAAGAAGGTGCTAATTTAGTCTTTGTTCTTTTTGTCATAGCACTTTTAATTCTAGCTTTTTTTATCATTAAGCCATACCTAACAGCGATTATTGCTGCTTTGATTCTGGGCTTTATTTTTTACCCTATATATAATAGGGTAAACAAACTTATTAATAATAGGACAATATCTGCATTGGTTGTATCTGCATTACTAGTTTTAATCTTCTTTATCTTAGTTGGGGTTGTTGCAGATGTCCTTATCTCAGAATCTGTTAGTTTCTTTAAAAATGTTGGCAGCAAGACATTTGATAATATATTAAATACCATAGGTGGATTTTTTGGAGACTCTATAGATCTGGAGTTTTATTTAAAAGATTTTATTAGAACTACTGCAAAATTCTTTGTTAATGTAGCCTCTGGATTCGTTGTTAGCATTCCTGGAAGATT
>DAISWR010000062.1:2019-3669 GCA_036826255.1 Nanobdellota archaeon
TGTAATGGCTGTTTTAGCTATGATTCCTTTTACTGGAACTATGGTTATCTGGCTGCCAGCTGGCATTGTTGCATTATTAAACCAAGATTATTTCAGCGGAATAGGTATTATAATCTGGGGCACTTTATTCGTAAGCAGTATTGATAACTTCATTAGACCGAAAGTAATTGGAAATAAGGCTAAGATACACCCTGTTGTCATACTATTAGGATTGTTAGGCGGGTTAAGCTTGTTTGGGTTTATAGGAATATTTGTAGGACCGATAGTATTAAGCATAATTTTAGGATTGCTAAATGAATTAAAAAAGCATTATTTCTGATTACTTAATGTAGGCATTTTTAAATGCAGAGGGAGATTAATCTCTTGCGCCAGATTTAATGCTTTTACATTTGATCTTACTAGGATAGAATTCATTAACTGCAAGGAAACCTCTTTTCCTAAACTTTTATCTTTTTTCCAAGACTTCATTACTTCGATTATTTTTTTATCTTCATCACCATATATGATATAACCTTCCATTACAATGCTTCCGTGCTTCTGATAATCTAACTTAAATTCAAAATCTGCTTTTAAAGCACTTGTTGGAGAATTCTCTGGTTTTGGCAACTCCTCTATATTAATGAAGTTAACTTTCATATCTACTTTAACTCCTTCCTTAGAAATTGGCTTGTTGTTATTCTCTGCTTTGATTTTACTAAATCTTAAGTCTAAAATTGGCATTTTAATTTATAAATCAAGAGATTATTTATAAATCTATTGTTTATTTTTTATTCTTTATTAATGCGAAAGCTTTATATATGTGTTTTATACTCTTAATTATATTATGTTTAAAATAAAAAAGAGCGTGTCAGTTCTAGGAGTAAAAAGGGGTGAATAAATGAAAGATAACAAATTATTAGTTCTTACTTTATTAGTCGGATTATTTTTAATCATTAGTTCTATTGTTGTTTTCGGAAGTTCTATAGATATAATTGCTGCCAGCATAAGCCAGCCTATAAACAATTCACATTATGTTATTGCTGGAACTTATACTTTTAAAGGTGCTATAGGGGCAGGAAACTCAACAATTAATGTAACATGGTTTGCTCTTCCAAATGGAACAGTATCTGCAAACGCTACAAAAATAGGTGTAAATGATACTTTAAACGGGACTCATTTTACTAGGGATACAACTATAATAACAACTGGCCATGGTAGATTTAGTATAACAGCTTCATTTAACGAAACTAGGGCTGGAACTAAAAGTAATTATACCCAGAATATAACTCACTTTAACGTAACTGTAGATAATGAAGCACCAATATTTGCAACAGTATTCTTCAACTATAGTAGCACTAATGGAAGTGCAAGCAATACTGGAGGATGGGTAAATGCAAGTAATACTAATGACGTATTGTTCAATAATACAGGTACTATACAATTACTTGTACAGATTAATAATGCTGATCTAAGCAACCAAACTTACTTACATGAATTAGCAAATACATCATTATTCTATGTATTCAATAGTTCTAGTGTTGGTACATCAAGTGCTGGAATGGCTAAAGTTCCTGAAAGCAGGGGTACTGGCGGATTTACAGCTTTTGCTGGACCAGGTAGTAATACGGCAGGTAACTTCAGCGTAAACTATACTGTAGTCATTGATGTAAG
>DAISWR010000063.1:0-3473 GCA_036826255.1 Nanobdellota archaeon
GCTATAAGTGTATTATTTGTACTAGCAGTAATTGATATAGCCTTTTTTATTATTTCAACAAAAAATTCTTTTGGTGTAGGAAGTGCACTAATAAACATAATTAAAAATAAAAATTAACGATTAATCCAATCTGGCCTTAATTAAAAACCTGGAAACAAAAACTGTTGTCCGTTTTCTTTTTCCCGCCTTAATTTTTCTTTATAATAAAGCTTTGTTACAAAGTATTTATCATCTTCTTTTATGAGAAAACCTTCTTGAATTAAAAGCTCTAAATCACTTTCTTTAACAGTCCTATAAGCTTCGTATAGATTATATAAAGCTGTCTCTAACTTATCTAAATCTAGTCCTGATATAGGATGGGATTCATAATGCTTAATTATAAAATAAAGTATCCCAACAGCATCCTCATTTGATTCTACAAGCCTCTTACTTTTCTCTTTATCAAAATAATTAGAAATAGTAGAAATAATCTCAGCTTTAATGATGCCATCCATCTCAATTACACCTTGTATTATTGCCAACCAATTAAAGTTATTTAAGCTTTCTGCAACTACAATATCTAGCTTATCTTATCCTTATGCTTTCTAAGTTCTTAGGAGCAATTGTCTCTACTTTTTGTAATTTATGCAAACTTGATGCTAAATCTAAACACCTTGAACTTTCTCCATGCACAACAATGATTTTCTTAGGCTGAGGTTCTAGTCTCCTAACGAAATTAATTAATTGATTTCTATCTGAATGCCCAGAGAATCCATCTAAGGTATAAACCTCTAATTTAACATTGATCTTTTCCTCTCCATTTATCTTAATTTCTTTTTCTCCTCTTTGGACTAATCTTCCTAAACTTTCTTCCCCCTGATAATTTACAAAGATTATGCTATTCTTTGGGTTGTCAGCTAATTCTTTAAAGTAAGCAACACTTGGTCCGCCAGTCAGCATTCCGCTTGTAGCCAAAATGATGCAAGGCCCTTCTTCTTCAATAATTTTCTTTTGTTCTTTAAAACTTCCAACCCGTTTAAAAATATCACTTAAAAAAGGATTTTGATCTCTGTGGAAGATTTGTCTTCTTAATTGATTACTTAAAAAATCAGGGTAGGCTGTATGGATCGCAGTAACATCCCATACCATCCCTTGCATATAAATCGGAACCTTAAGCATTCTGCCTTCCCTTACAGCTTTTTCTATGATTACCATCATCTCCTGGCTTCTTCCAACACCGAGCGTAGGGATTAGGACTTTACCGCCCCTCTCTATTGTCTTTTTAACTATCTGCATTAGCTGCTCTTCGCTTTCTTTAAATGTGCTAACAATATTATCTCTTCCTCCATATGTGCTCTCCATTATTACAGTCTCTAGTCTAGGAAACTTTGTATTAGCTGGTTCTAACAATAAAGTTTTACCATACTTAAAATCAGATGTATACAGCAAATTATGCATCCCATTCCCAATATGTAAATGTACTAAAGCGCTTCCTAGAATATGCCCTGCATCATAGAAGGTTAATCTGACATCAGGGGTTATATCAGTTACCTCACCATAATCAATACAAATAGTATGTTTAACCATCTCCTTAACATCGCTAACGCTAAAAATAGCATCCTCAGCTTCTTTAAAAGCTATAGAAATATAATCTAATGCGAGCAAAGCCATAATATCTCTTGTTGGTTCTGTACAATATACTGGTCCCCTAAAACCCATTTTATACAACCAAGGGATAAATCCGCTATGATCTAAGTGGGCATGAGCGCATATAACAGCATCTAGATCTTCCAGTTTAAATTCAGGAGCATCTAGTATAGGATAGGCATATTGTTTAGGAGCAGCAATATTAACCCCGCAATCTAGCAAGATCTTTGATTCAGGAGTTTGTAAAAACAGGCAAGATCTTCCAACTTGTCTTCCAGCCCCAAAGAAACTAACCCTGACCCATTCACTCTTTTTTTCCTTGGTATAGCCAGAGTATATTCTTTCACCAACCTTATTTAAGAATTTCTTCCTGTAGTCATTATTTTCGTACAAGACTTGCCTTATATGTTCTATAATCTTGGATCTTAAAGCAGGCGTTCTTTTTATTGTAGGAACCCACAAAGTCTCCCTTCTAATTTCTTTTAAAACTTCTCCAGCTTTTCCAATTGCTAATCCTGGCTTCTCTGCTTCAATTATAACCCTATTTCTTTGAGGGTCAAATACTATCTCAGCTACTTTTGCTTCTTTTGGGATTATTTGCTTTATTTTTTCTTCAGCATTCTCTACATCTAAAGCAATGCTAGGATCAGCTCTTAACTCTACTCTTTTCTTTATCTTATCTACAATGCTTTTAATTATTCCTTCATTATCTAAGAAAAAATTTCTATCTTTAGTATAAACAACTATATTAGCTCCTTCAAATCCAGCATTGCTAATATCCTTGCTTTTAGGGATATTATCTAAAACTTCTTTTAAAATTGGTAACATTTTCTCTATTATTCTTTAGAATATAAGATCAAATTTTTATTGACGTGTCTAATTCCTTGTCAATAACCTGTTTAATTCCTTTGCTTGTTATTGTAATTACATCAATCCCATTACCACTATATATATCTCTCTGAAGTGCTGCATTCATTGCTTTAACAGCTAACTTAACTCCTTCATCAACACCCATATCTTTTCTATAATTAGCCTCAAATACGCCAGTAGTAAACATTACACCGCTACCGTCTCCAGCATAATCCTGTACTTCTATAATGCTTCCATCAGGCGTAATATCATAAACATGAAATCCTCTTTCATCCCTGCCAGCTAATAAAAAAGAAGCTATTGCATAAGTTGTTCTTAAAGCACTGTAGTTTAAACCTGCAATTAAGTTTGCTATTTCCTTAGTCATTAATTTTTTTCCTCTTCTCATCTCATCTAACTTGACCTGCGCTTTTATTATTTTAACAGTTAATTGTATATCAGAAACGCTCCCAGCTGTAGTAACTACATGATTCTCTTCTATAGTCTGTATTTTTTTAGCAGCCTTTCCGTAAACCATAGAACCAGCAGTTGACCTTCTATCTGCTGCTACAACAAGACCATCCTTACAAACTATAGCTAATGTAGTTGTTCCTGTCTTTAAGGTTTTATTATCTTCCACTTAAAACACCAGTTTATTCTGTTTAGTTATCATCAGAATCAGTTATAGATAGTAAAAACTTTTTATTTATAAAGGTTTCGTTTTATAAATTTCTAAAAACGACAATAAAACCAGTATGTCCTATCATCTTGCTCTTAGGCCTTACTTTATCCCCTTCTATATGCCATTCTCTCTCAATTAGTTCTATTGCCTTATCAAAATAAAATATAGCCTTAGCATCCTCGGCCAGTCTTTTAACTTGTATGATTGTTGGCAGATAAGAAACTAAAAATCCACCGCTTTTTAAAGATTTTTTAGCATGGTTTAAGACATCCCAAGGGTTTGGCAAATCTAAAATTATCAAATCTAAATTATCTTC
>DAISWR010000064.1:0-3451 GCA_036826255.1 Nanobdellota archaeon
TGACCATTTTTCTTAAATGCTATTCTTTCAACACCTTCTAATTCCTCTCCTCTAACAAGAGCATCAATTGCAGATGGTCCATTTAGTTCTCCTTCTCCACGTATAACGACATCTGCTCCCGCATCAAGGTAATATTCCTGTCTTGCAGAAGCATCAGCACCACCTACTAAAATTTTTAAATTTGGATTTATTCGTTTTGCATATTCAATGAAATCTCTGACAACTCTGGATGAATAAGTAAAATTAGAAGTTAATCCAATAACATCTGCTTCTCTTAATGAATAATCCATGCTATCAAATGGAGCACCAAGCACAAGGTTTTCAATATCTAATCCTTGTAAATCTATAGAACCTTTAGATCTTTCGTGGCGTTCTCCCAATTTCATATTAATTATCTCAGCATCAACATTATAGCCTCTTTCTTCTAAACCATTAACTAAAGAAGGAAGAAGAACTGGTTGGGTTGTAATTGGAACTCTTAATCTATCTGTTCCTAACATTTCTCCATCCATTCTCAGATGAGCTGTTGGAGTTTCTATTAATTTTAAGTGAATAGTTTTTGTCATTTTATTCAGATAAATATTTTTTTAGAATATCCATTCCCTCCCTTAGTCTTTGCTCTCTTTCTGCAAAAGTAATTCTTAAAGTAGAATCTTCTGGATTATATCCATAACCTGAAGCGGGCATAAGCAACAATCCCCCTTGCATTAAATCCTGAGATAACTCTAAGTCAGTTTTATGGCTATCAATTCTTGTAGTTACATTAACACAAGACTCTGGAACATGGATTGCTTCAACTCTTGGCATTGTTTCCAATTGGCTGATAACAAAATCTCTTTTTGCTCTTAATTGCTCAGAATATTCTGCAAAAGGTTGTTTTCCATTAGAAAGACAATTTAATTCATTCTTTAAAAGATGAATTAGAAGATTATTTGCTACTCTAGGGGCATTGCCCATAATCCCACTCATACGACCAACAGCACCCTCAATTCTGTTTACATGAACCTCTCCATTAGTATGCCCAAATAAAATTTCTGGTTTACCAATCATCCATCCAACTCTGCAATCCGATAAAGCATATCTTTTTGAAGGACTATCCAATCTTATCACATTCGGAACTTGTATCCATGGACCATAATTCAAACCATTTCCATCTGAGGGAAAACAGTTCTGAATCTCATCAAGTAAAACATAAATTCCTTTTTCTCCCGCTTTTTCTATAACTTCTTTTAAAATATTAGAATTAAAATAAGTACCATCAGGATTATTTGAATTTGTAACAACAATAGCTCTTGGATTACTATCAAAAACTTCAGCAAGTTCATCTATTGATTCTGGTCTATGAGCATCATCTAATTTAGTAAAATCATAAGCTTCAATATCCATTCCAAAATGCTCAATTGGTGTGTAGAACATCTGATATAGTGTTGGTCCAATAACAGCAACCCTGCCTTCAGATTTGCCTCTTCTAAAATTAAGAACTTCTTGAAGTGCAAATTCTAATCCCCCCCATGCTCCAGGTATAATTGCAACGTTATCAGCAGAATAATTTGTTCTATGTTTAATATTCTCTACTTCTGCAATCTTTTCTCTAACTTTAATATCTCCTTCTTCTGGACCGTATGAAAATGACCTGCTGCTTCTTTTTGAGCCAAGCATATCCAATTCTCTATCTCTGTACATTTCCAAAGGATAAGCAAGGGTCCCTCTATCAAGAGATGCTCTGATACGCTCGGGGTTCTTACTAACGAAATTTCTGAAGCAAGTATGATATTCATCAAAAGTTCTTGCCATTCTTATTACATCTTCATTATTTCTCTTATGATATGGTCCCTCTATCATTTTTACTACTCCATAGATACATAAGTGTATATTAACATTTATATAAAACTTGCTTTAAGATTTTACACAAAAAAGATAAATTTATAAATGATAATATCCTTTTTATGTATATGATAGAAAATTTAGATTTAAAGGACAAAAAAATTCTTTATGAACTAGATTTAAACTGTCGGCAATCCGATTCAAAAATAGCTAAGAAAGTAGGATTAAGCAGAGATTCGGTTAGATACAGGATTAATAAGTTAGTCGAGAAGGGTTATATTAATTATTTTATGGTTGTTATTAACTCTATGAAATTAGGATATGATTGGTATAGAACTTTTTTTAAATTTCAAAATTTAACATTAGAAAAAGAAAAGGAGATAATTGAATATTTAAAAGAAAGAGCAAGTTGGATTTCAAAGGTTGAAGGTGTATGGGATCTAAACACTGGGATTTTTGCCAAAAATGTTTATGAGTATAGGGATATAATCAATGACTTTCTGCTTAAGTATAGCTTTTTCATTGAAAGATATAACGTTGCCATCGTAACAAGGGAATGGACTTATCATAAAAGTTATTTTATAAATAAAAAAAAGAAAACATCTAAATCAATTTTAATGGGATTTGATTCTAAAAACGATTACAAAACAGAAATAATTGATGAAATAGACTATAATATTCTTAAAACAATATTAAAAAATGCAAGAATGAAAACAATTGATATAGCCGAAAAGATAGACTCTACAGAAATGGTTGTACGCTATAGATTAAAAAAACTTATTCGAAAAGGCATCATTATAGGGTTTAAACCTTTTATTAATGTTCATAAATTAGGGTATACTTATTTCAAACTTCATTTAACCTTACAGAATCTTACTCAAGAAAAGAAAAAAAACATTATTAATTATATTCACTTACATCCTAACACAGCCCATATGACTGAATTAGTAGGCGGTGCGGATTTAGAAACAGAATTCCAGGTCAAATCTAATGAAGAATTTTATAGATATGTGCAGGATTTAAGGCTAAAGTTTGGAGATATTATAAGAGATTATGAATTCATGCAATATACTCAAGAATATAAATTTACATATCTACCAGAGATGAATTTTTAAGATTTAAACCTTGCTCATTTTAATCAAATCCAACCACTTGTTAATTCCCAATTCCAATTTTGGAATGGCTATTTGCGATGGAGTTTTATTACCTAAAGCCATATGCTTCCTGTTAAAATTATAATTTATCTCTAATCCTTTCATTATTGCACGAGCAGATTCTAAACAACCATGAAATCCTCTCATGACTTTTGTTCTTTCTCTGATTGTATTATGTAATCTTTCAATTGGGTAATTGAACCCTCTCTCATCTGCTATTACAACATTATGGATAATCTTGCTCTTGGTTCTAGAAGAAGCATGATAAGGAGATTGCAGACTGAAAGTTTTCCTTAGCACTCTTGGATAACCTCTTAATCCATCTGTTGTAACAATCTCAACCTGTTCTCCTGTCTTGAATTTTGCTCTCTTCATAACTTTAATTAAATTCTCATTGGTTCTACTTCTCATATATTCACCTGTTACCATAAATTTAGTTTCTACATCAAAAGTATCAACAAACCAATTCTGCT
>DAISWR010000065.1:0-3130 GCA_036826255.1 Nanobdellota archaeon
CGTCAAAAACACGGAAGCAACACTAGCCGCATTCTCAAGAGCACTTCTTACAACCATCGTTGGATCTATAATACCAGCTTCTATCATATTTACATACTCATCCTTAGCCGCATCGTAACCTGTCCCATCCTTGGCATGCAAAACCTTATCCACAACAACTGCCCCATCCTTCCCCGCATTATTCGCAATCTGAAGAAGCGGAGCGCTTAAAACATTTCTAATAATCTTAACTCCTGTAGCCTCATCCACATCATCGGACTTCAAAGTATCCAAAACTTTAGCCGCTAAAAGCAGTGCAACTCCTCCACCGGGAACAATCCCTTCAGAAACAGCCGCGCGTGTAGCGTTTAATGCATCTTCAATTCTGTGCTTCCTTTCCTTAAGTTCAATTTCAGTAGCGGCGCCAACCTTAATAACTCCAACTCCGCCGCTTAATTTAGCCAATCTCTCCTGCAATTTTTCCTTATCAAAATCCGAATCGGTTTTGGAAAGAAAAATTTTCAATTCGGAAACCCTTGCTTCAATTTCTTTCTTTTTGCCTTTTCCATCAATAATTGTGGTTTTATCTTTTTTGTTAACTGTAATTCCAATAATGCCCTTAGCAAAGGGATTTTATCCATTACAAATAACCTTGTTTGGGGATTATGGGTCTTTGTTTAATAGAATGTATCTAGTGAATTTATTTCTTTTTGGAAGCATACTTGGCGGTTTGATAGTTTGTATAACTCCATGGTTAAGTAATAAAGTTACAATTAAAAGAGGAAAAACATTTCCATTTCAAGGTGTTATACTTACTTTTTTAATTTTGTTAATTTTTGGTGGATTGTTTGAAGTTATTAAAAGGCTGATTTAAAATGGACGAAGTAAATAAATGGCTAAAAAAGATTGAAGATGTTAAAAATGGTAATGTGGATTTATCTAGGGATGAAGATCTGAGTATAGCTTTAATGAACTTAATAAGCTTGGAAGAGCATTTTTATTTTACAGCAATGAAAACAGGAAATAATAAGTATTTAGAGATGTTAGATTCTGTAAGATTAATAAGAACTGATTTGCTTAAAAAAATTGTTGTTAATCCTGAAGGTGAAGAATGGTGTATTAGTAAGCATTTATTAGCTGCCAGTATGAGATTAGTTGAAGTAGGGACTAAAGAATTAAGAAAGAAAAATATAGATGCTGAAAATTACTTTAAATTAGGGTTTCAATTGTATTCTTTGTTTTTTGCTATTAATTTGAAGATGATTGGAAGGGAAGAGATTAAAAGTAATTCTTTAAAAGAAACTAAATCTAAGATGGATAAGTTTACTAGTGTTATTAAGAAGATAGTTGACTGCTGTAAGGAATGGTAGTTACTTAATAGTGGTTAATATAGAAAGGTTTAAATACCTTAATTTTAATTTGTTTTCATGGAAAATCCTTTAGTAAAATCCTTTGAATTTGTAAGTGAAGACATTAATAAGATACTTAAAAAGATACAGTTATTAGACGATGAAGTTAAAATATTAAAATCTCATAATCAGGTTATAACAAGAGAGATTTTAGTATTGAATAATAAATTAATGGATTTAAGAATAAATGAGCAAAGGAGAAGGTTTAATTAAAAATGATGAATCCTTTCAAAACATTGGACGATGGAATTATGTATTTTACAACTAAGGGGGTTTATGCTTATAACTGGACTACTGGTGGAACAAAGGCTGAATTAGCAAATACACTTTTAGGTGTTGCACCTGTCTTTGAAACCGGAGCCTGGTTTGTATCTTCATTTCTAGGTCCATCGCTTAGTGCTAGTGGTTTACTTGGAAGCTATAGTTAACGCAAATAATAATCGTATATTTTAATCATAAAATCAGGATTATTTAATGCGTAACTCAATTGCACCTCCATCTCTTCAACAGTATACCAAATTCTTGTTGCCAGCCATTTCTTTATTTTCTTCCAAACTTGCTCAATTGGATTAAGTTCTGGACTATAAGCTGGAAGTTGAATAACTTTCAGCTTATCTTTATTGCTGTCATAATAATTTCTTATATGCTCTTTTTCAAAGTGATACTTCGCCCCATCAATAATGATTACAATTTTACCATACTTTCTAATTAAAGATTTAATAAATGGTAAGTAAGTCGTGTTATCCAAATTATCTGCCATCTTGGAAGTAAAGAAAGATTCAGATAAACCCCCAAATACACATACTTTTTTTCGTGTATAGGTGTATTTAACAGTTGGTTTACCACCAACCCTAAAAATTCCTTTAGTAATGTATGGCTTTACTGAGAAGATGCTTTCATCAAGGAATATGACCTTCCATCTGGCTTCCACGTAAGGTTCAAGTTCTTCTCGAATTTTTTTTTAAACTTCTCTTGAGCTTCCTTATTTGCTTTTATATGCTCTTGTCTTGGCTTTTTGAAATTAAAGCCAAGTTTATGCACTAAGAGTTCAATATTTCTTATTTTGTAAAAGACATTATATTTCTCAGAAATATAATAGGTCATGCATTTGCTTGTCCACATCCTAAATGGGATGCCTTGCTTCTCGGGGGGTTCATCAAGAACACTCTTAATTTCTTCTTTCTGTTTTTTACTTAACCAAGCAGGTCTTCCTGTCTGCTTTATATTATACCTTCGCCCCATTCCCCGCTCATGTATTCTCCTTAACCAGTCTCCGACAGTGGTTAAAGGATAATGCACTTTTTCAGAAATCTGATCTAAAGTTTTTCCATTCTTTCTCTCTATACATGCTTGCAACCTTATTTTTGCTTTAGCATCCTTCTCTTGTTTATACAATCCCATAATCTGATTTAATTCCATACTGGGTAAGAATTCATTTCCTTTTGGAACCATATTATATCACCTCACTTAGTGATATAAATATCTTCCTTTATAATACTTACGGATATTTTATACGTTTACTATATATGACTCAGAAACTTAATCAAAAGTTTGAATTTAATGAATTAAAAGCTTTGGAAAACCGAATGAAAGATTTAGGTGTTGAAGACTCTAAGAAATTTATACTTGTAGGGGGGTATGTTTACTTTTTTCACAGTGGAGCTATAGCAACTATATCTACTTTGACAAGTGGACAGAATGAAAGGGGGGTTAATATGGCGGCGATAGGTCTTATGGGGGTA
>DAISWR010000065.1:3140-3443 GCA_036826255.1 Nanobdellota archaeon
AACAGACATTATTTCCAATATTTTTCTATGGAAATTTACTCTTCGGAATTTTCTTTCAGAAAACCGCTCCAAGTATTCGCTTTCCTCGTCCTCATTTCATTCGGAGAAACTAACACCAATTAAGTCCAATCACCCTCGAACACAAACGCAAAGAACAAGGGTGACTTTAGACATAATTTGATAAATAAATTTTGGTGTCTAACCCTTCACTTCGTTCAGGGGAACTTAACAGGCATTCACCGCAATTTGAGAGCCCTCGCTTTTTATGAAAATAGAATCAGTTTATTTTGAAGAGATGAGCGT
>DAISWR010000066.1:0-3382 GCA_036826255.1 Nanobdellota archaeon
GCTAACATCGCTTAAATCATACTTATTTGCAACGAAAATAAATCCAGGAGATTCAGTATAAAACTTAACAACATTGTTCCTATTCAAAAATCTAACAGGCAAATTAACACTTCTTAGCTTACCTTCATCTAGTTCAATATTAAAAACATTATTTCCATTTAAATCAATAAACAACTTACCCCTTGCTCTTTCAACGAAAAATATCAAATTCAGCTCTTCAATATCATCCAAATCATCTAAATCAAAAGCAACCTCTTGAAATTTATCACTAAAGGCACTTTTAGAGATGCTTAAGGTATTAACAAGCCCTATATTTTCTGCTTGAGACTTAACAAAAAGACTAACCGGATTAAGGTCATGTGTATTCTCATCTTTTAAATCTAAAGAAACCTCTCCAGGTTTTTCAGATAAAATAATCTCAGTTCCTTTATCCTTCTCACCTATAACAGCAACACCATTCCCACCCGCCACTTCCTTTTCAACAGTCAGGTTTAACAGTTCTGCCCTTTCAGCAGGAGGTAATAATAAGGTATATATAATCATAAACAAGGCTATTAAAGCTATTAGAACTGAAACTGCTGTTGCAGGTTGTGTCTTAGCCATATCTCAAAATCTATTTCTTTAATATATAAACCTTACTACAAATATAATAATTTTATGGCATACTTAAGCAAAGACGGTTTTTTAAGTAAAATTTTAAAGACAAATTGTGATGGGAAATCCCGATTATACTCAGCCAGAATATCTGCTAATTCCTTATTTTTAAAACAATTTATTAGATTATTATAATTTTCATTGCTAAATCTTTTTAGAATCTTCCATATCAGCCAGCTGAGATACAAATCTTTGCCTATGCTTTTTCTCCATCTTCTATCATAGCTATCATCGTTTATTATAGCATTTTTAACTTCCTCTGCTCCAAGCATACCCAACACTATTCCTCCATGGGTAGAAAGTTTAACTTGGCAGGCTGCATCCCCTACTAAGAAAACATTATCTTTCTGGCACTTCATCCCCGGGGTATAAATTGGAACAATCCCAGATTGATATTCTATTATCTTCTCATCAGGGCATCTTTGCTTTAGAAAATCCTGAAAATAAGCATTAGCATTCTTTTCTACTGTAGCAATTCCAACCCTTGCAACCTCGTCATTCTCCGGTACAACCCACCCAAAGCCCCTTCTTTCCATAAAAGATTCAAAGGTATCTTTTTCGCAATTTAAATTTTTTAAATTCATTCTAGCTTGCAAGGCTGCTATGTACTTTCTTTTTTCTGTAACTAGTCCAACACTTCTGCCAATAGAGCTTCTTGGGCCGTCTGCACCAACCAAATAATCAGTTCGTAGTTCTTTTACACCTTTTTTTGTCTGAAATTTTGCAGAAATTTTATCACCAACTCTGCAACTCAAAAACTTATGGTCCAAGAAATAATCTGCGCCTTTCTCAACAGCCATATTAGCCAAATAACTATCGAATTTGTGCCTGTCAACAACGAAGTTATTCCTAAGTTTTATCTCAGCAAAGTTACCGTTTGGACTAAAAAGCCTAGCTTTTTTTATAGTATTAACTAAAAACTCTTTTTTAATAGGAACTAAATCTGATATAGCATCTGTTAGTAATCCAGTGCATTGGATCGGGTTACCTATGACATTATGCTCTTCATATACATTAACATCTTTTCCTTCAGAAGCTAATAGATATGCTAAGTAACTTCCGCTAGGTCCACCACCTACAATAGATATCATAAACAAAAGAGATTAAAAAAATTTATAAACATTACTACAAACACATTTAATATGCTTGTAGACTACATCCTTATTCCAATAGCTTTGATCTGGCTTACCTTTGCTTCTATATCTGATCTAAAGAGTAAAGAGATACCAGACTGGCTAAACTTTAGCTTAATAATCATAGCTTTGGCTATAAAATCTATACAGGCTATATTAACAAGGGATGTTTTTATTTTACTATATGCCATAGCAGCTTTAGTTATATTTTTCCTGTTAGCAAACTTAATGTATTATACAAAACAATGGGGTGGTGGAGATGCAAAACTAATCATCGGGCTAGGCATAATCTTTACCCAGTATCCAACAGAATTTTTAAATTACTTTAATCCAAAACTAACAATTCCATTTGCAATAACTTTTGTTGTAAACATATTATTTATTGGGGCGGTTTATGGTATAATCTGGAGCGCAATCTTAGCAATAAAAAATTATAAAAAAATCAAATTCAATAAGAATATCTTTAAAAGGCCGATGAGAATTATACTTCCTCTAGTCTTACTATTTTTCTTATCTTCATTTCTCTTACCGCAGATAAAATACCTGTTTGGAGTTGCTACAATCTTCTTCTTAGTTGTATATCTCATTTTAATCTTTACAAATGCGGTAGAGCAAAGTATTATGATAAAACCAATGGCTCTAAGTAAATTAAGAGAGGGCGATTGGCTATACAAACCAGTTTATTATAAAAAAAGATTAATCTTAGACAACAAAAAACCAAGTTTAACAAAAAAAGATATCTCTGCATTAAAGAGATTTAATATCAAAAGTGTTATAGTAAAGGACGGCATTCCTTTTGTTCCTGCTTTTTTAATTTCTGTATTAATAAGCTTGATATTCGGTAATTTTTGGTTAATAATCTAAGGCAACCTTTCTTCCACATCTTCCTCTTCTTCAACAATTTTCTTTTCAACGACCTTAGGCTGTTCTTTCTTCACATTAAGGTTGGTTGTTTTGTCTTTTATTAATTCCTGCAGCTCATCCAATACTTTCCCATCGCCCTGCTTAGGTTCCCAAGCCAAACCAACACCATCCCCTTCATGTCTAGGTATTATATGTATAACTGCATGTGGAGATTTTTGTCCTGCAGCTGGTCCATTCGCAATAAAAATATTTGTTCCTCCAGCTTTAACGACATCAAAGAGTATAGCAGCCAGCTTATTGGTCACATTAAATAGCTTACTAGCCAAATCCTCCGGTATCTGTGCTAAAATTTGATAATGCTCTTTTGGAAGAACTATGGTATGACCTTTTGAAGCGGGATTAATATCTAAAATAGCCAATAATTCATCATCCTCATAAATTTTTCTAGATTCAACCTTACCGCTAGAAATCTGGCAAAACAAACATTGCTGCTTAACTAGTTTCTTAAGCTCATCAGGACTCATATTTTTCAGCTTTTCTTGGATTGCTTTAACTTGTTTTGGATCTAATTCCTTTTTCATCCTATTCCTCTTCTGACATCACTTACTTCAGCACTGCTAACCTCTTCCATGCTTCTTATACTTTCTTCTAATTTATCTGTACCGCCTTTATCTTCATCCCAAATAAATATGAACTTAACAACCTCTAATCCAAATCCTATTAGTTCCCTT
>DAISWR010000067.1:0-3322 GCA_036826255.1 Nanobdellota archaeon
TGAAAATTATAAATCGCTGCTTGTTACTATTTCAAGTCTAGCTTCAGAAGGCTTTACTTGGCTATTCATACCAACCAAACACCTTACACCATATCTTTCAGCAACACTAACTAGATTTCTATCAATGCTCCCATCAAAGACTAATGTATGTACGCCAGACCTTAGTCCACTTACTGTTGTAGCTAATTCGCTCACAGGAACTTTTCCTAAAATATTACCACCTTGATCTAGTATATAAGCTCCTCTTGTTCCTATTAGCCCATCTAGCATGCCTTTTAGTTTATCAGACTCGTCTTTGTTTAATCCAGTTCTATTTACAATAGGTTTAGTAGTAGCTATGATTTTAGGAGGAGATATAGGTTTAGGGGTTATATGCCCTTTAAAATCTCCTTCTTGTGTCCTAGGAGGAGATCTAGATATATCCATTTTGACTTGCTCAACAGCTACTCTTGCTCTTAAAGCTTTATGTATCTCCTTTTTTGTAATCTCCTCAACTTCTTTACCATCAGGAGCTCTAGTAACATAGTCTATTTCTGCTACATCGCTGATTTCTCTAATTATTAAATCTCCACCTTTGTCTCCATCAACAAAAACAGTAACTATTTTTTTCTTACAAAGGTCTATAATAGTCTGAGGCACATTAGTACCATTCATAGCTATAGCATTTTTTATACCATATTTTAATAGATTCAGAACATCTGCTCTTCCTTCTACAACTATAATGTCTTCACTTTCGTCTATAGCTGGACCAGATGCTAATCTATCTGAACCATATTCTCTTATTTCCATCATCCTTACAGAATGAGCTACCTCATCTGCAATTTCCTGGGAATCTGGCAATACACTATCTACTAACATCTTTAAAAGCTCTTTAGCCCTTTCTACAACATAATTCCTCTTGCTAATTCTAACGTCTTCTATCTTTTGCGTTCTTACTTTAGCATTACAAGGACCTATTCGTTGTATAGTTTCTAAAGAAGCTCCTACAATAGCTGTTTCAGCTTTATCTAAAGAACTTGGAATAAGTATCATTCCAGATGCTTTTCCGCTTTTGATTTCTAGGTTTACTTCTATCCTACCTATTCTTCCACTTCTTTGGAGCTCTCTTAATTCTAATTCATTTCCTAATAATCCCTCTGTCTGACCAAATACTGCTCCAATTACATCGGGTCTGTCTACTACCCCCTCTACACTTATAAAAGAGTGAATTATATACTTTGCACTTACTGGGCTTATTTTTCCCATTTTTACCATCTCCTATACTTAAATTCATTTTTTTATTTTAAATCAACAATAATATCTCTATTCATAGAACAAGACTACATCTAGCCTAAAACCTATAAAAGCGATTTTAAGCTTTTACCCCGCTTTATACTGTTAAACTTGAATTAATATGATTTTTATTAATTGTAATTGTTTTATTCTGCCTTGTTCTTCTAAATATTGATATTATAAATATGAAATTTATCGCCCACTTTACTGTTCTCAAGCTCATTGCTCTTTGGCTTTAGGCCTAATCTCGTTTGAGTATTCTCAAAGCGGGCTTTATATCATCTTTAAGTATCTTTTCATATATATAGTTTTGGTTTATAAATGTTTCCATTTTTACTATTTTATAGTAGTTATAGCAGTAAAGATTTAAATAGTAGTTTTATGCTAATAAAATCTGTAATCTTCTAAGTTAAAATAACAATGGCTGATATATTTGTTTATATTGTACAAAGTAAAGGTGGTTTTTACCATGTTAGGTTTAGACTCAGTCATGAAGAATATTTAAAAGATCTTGAGGGTGGTGAGAGAGAGGGTTACAGCCTCACAAAGTCTTTTCGTGTCTCTCCCAATGTTTTAGGTGAAGTATTTGATGAGTGTAGCGAATTCGGTAGAAAAAGAATATCCCTTGGCGAACTTGAGAAAAAGATTCAAACCTTGATAAATGCTAGCAAATAAACAACCCAACCTTAGGGCATAGCAATATGCAATCCAAGTCCTATTGAGAAGAACGGTATTATAATCTCTTAAATTTTGAATTTTTTATAGAAACTAAATTTAAATTTACTTCTCAGCATGAAGATTTAGAAATGCTTTAACTTCATTATATAAGTTATTAACCTCATTATCTAACTTAACCCTATACGCCTTAAATTTATCTCTTTGGGAAAAAGCATCATAAAAACTTCTTAAAAAATGATAAAATGGAGTTTCCCATCTACTATCTCTATCTGTTATCAAAATACCAGCGAATAGCACTTTAATATCCCCTTTAATTCCCTTACCTTTCCTTTTAATATTGATATGCCTGCCTTTCATATAGAATTTTACATCTATCTGGAATCTTGTATAGTCCTCAATATCTTTCGTTAAAATCCAGTATATATTGACGTCTTTGCCAGCAGCAAGGTCTTTATCACTATAGGCCTTTTCTACTAGGATATACCTATTCAGATCAGACCAGCTTCTCACTATCCTAACTAGCTCATGCATCTGAAAACTAGAATTCTTTACATCTATCTTTAATTCTGGGACTATAATATCCTTCTCGCTCATAAAGATTTAAAGAAAAACTTAGTTAATAATAATTTCGGTTTGCTCAAAAACCTTTTTAAACCAAATTTACGCTTATCTCTTAATGAAATTCAAGTTTCTTGAGCATACCGCAGATGCTAAGATGCAGGCTTTTGGAGCTACATTGGAAGAGGCCTTTTCAAATGCAGCATTAGGCATGTTTAATGTTATGGTTGATACATCAAAGATAAAACAAGTTAAGAAGCATTTATTTACAATAAAATCTGAAAATGAAGAATCCTTGCTATACGATTTTCTAGAACACCTATTATTTTTAATAGATTCAGAAGATTTTCTACTATCAGAAGTTTTGGAATTAACCATAATTAGAAATAAAGTATTAACTTTAGTAGCCAGAGTTATAGGAGACAATCATACAAACCAAGAGGTGCATAGTTATATAAAAGCAGTAACTTACAGTGAAATGTTTATCAAGAAAGAAAAAGGCAAATATGTAATACAAGTAGTATTTGACATCTAAGATGGAAAAAGACTATGAAATAAAGAAAATCTCAGATTATATCTGGGAAGTTCCTAAAAAAGGAAGTATGAAAGTCCCTGTTAGGATTTATGCTTCTGAAAAACTACTTAAAAAAATAAAAGAGGATGGAAGCATTGAGCAGGGAATTAATGTAGCAACTTTGCCTGGAATCCAAGGAAAATCTATAATGCTTGCAGACGCACATCGCGGCTATGGTGCATCAATAGGTGGTGTTGCTGGGATAGATGCAGAAAATGGTTTTATTTCTCCCGGAATGAC
>DAISWR010000068.1:0-3232 GCA_036826255.1 Nanobdellota archaeon
CATCAAATTTTGTAGTATTCATCTTTCCTTTAGTATCTCCAACATGAATATAAAGGGGTCTTTCATAATCTTTTAGCATTTCTTTTGCTTTTTCTGCATCTGAACTCCAGAACTCTTTCCATTGTTCCTGATTCCAGACATTATATTCAAACAATATAATTTGATTATACTAATACTTTTAAATTAATTGCAATAAATAACAACAAATGACAGATAGGTTTTACCTTGACACTTCTGTATGGCTTGATTTTTATCTCAAAAGAGGAAAAAATGGAGAAATAGCTAAAAAACTAATAAGTAAGATAATTGAAAAAAATAAAATTATAATTTACTCGGACAATATTTTGATGGAATTCAAAAGATTAGGATTGCATGAATCTGAGATTAATGAAATTTTAAGAATATTGAAACCAAAGAATATCCAAAGAGTTCATATAACAAAAGAACAGATTATAGAAATGAATAAACTAGCAAGGCAGAGAGAACTCCCGAAAAATGACGCTCTTCACTCTATTCTTTCCAGAGATCATGAATCTCAATTAGTCTCAAGGGACAAACATTTTGAAAAGTTAAAAGATATAACAATTCCTAAAAGACCCGAAGAACTAATCTAGCCTAACTCCTAATTCTTTAGCTAATTCTCTTACCGCTTCTTCTCCAGCTTTGTGCACATCTTCATCTGTAATATGTCCATGCTTTTTTTTACCAGCTCCATAAACTCTTTCTAGCCTCATTAAAGCCTCTTTTTTTTCTAAATCTTGCATTTTATCTCTTATAGCTTCTCTGATAAACTCAGTTTTGGTTGTATAATTGCTTTTTTTCATTGTTTTTTCTATAGACTGCAAAAATGTACTTTCCAATTTTAAGCTTATAGTTTTCATGGTAAGACTTAGTAATACTAAGTAATATTTAAATCTTTCTAGTGGAGTATGAAATTTAAAAAATTAACAGTTTACTTTCCAAACCTTCTCATTAAACTCTTCAAAACATTCATCCTCAAACTTAGTTATATTCATCTTTCCTTTAGTATCTCCAACATGAATGTATAATGGTCTTTCATAATCTTTTACCCTGCTTTTTGCATTCTTCAATTTCCTTTTTTGCTTTCTTTAAGCACCATTCAACCTGTTTAGAGTGCTGTGACATCTTTCATTGTTGTTGAATAAATGATTGGGGCAATTATCTTTTACTTCCTGAAGGTACGATTTTAGTCTAGGATATTTTTTAAGAAAATGAATCTTTGAATTATGGTACTGGTAAAGATAAGGCTGCTGATTATGATGGAAGGTTCTCTTTATTATCATATCCTTTGGCTTGTTGTATTTTAATGCTTTTTTTCTTAATCTTTGAAATGTTGTTAAGTCTTTGAGCTCTTTTAACCAGTTTTTAATTGTTTGGGGGCTTAGATTTAGTTTATACTGTTTCTTTATTGTTTCTGCTGAGATTTTTAAGCTGTAACCTTGATTATAATAGGAGACTGCATTTAGAATTATATTAATTGGGTAGGTTTTGTTTTTTATTGGTTTTAAGGTAAATGTTTTTTGGCATGACTTACATTTGTATCTTTGTATGATTTCAAGCTTGTTTCTATTTTTTCCTTTCTTTATTATGTTGGTTGAACTGCAGCTTGGGCATACTGTCATTTATTGGAATTTTTTCTTTATCTTTTTAAGAATTTATTTTATTAAACTTATACTTTAGGTCATAAATATTGGATGAAAAATCTGTTGCTTTTTATTAGATTATGCAGAAACAAGTTCCATTTTACTTGGTAATGGGATGTTAATACTCGCTTGTTTTTCAGTTCTTTTTTTAAAATTTAAAATTGAAAAACCCCTTATCTCTCCTGTTTTTTCATCTATTCTCTCAAAAATGTCATTGCCTAAATCTTTAAAATAACTACTTGTTGGCTTTCCTATCCTTATTTCTAATAAATCCCCTTCCCCATCATAATAAACGCTTAAATTTTTATTCATTTTGACCTTTTATTTTATCTGTATAAAAACTAGTTATAATAAAACCCTGGCCATTTAAATATTTTACTATGATCAATAAATACTTTGCGGTTTTTCTGTCTTTGTAGTACCTATAATAAAACCTTTTGTTTTCATCATAACTGCTTTTTCTTATTGCTAATGGGCTTGTGATTGTTTCTTTTATTTCTTCTAGTTTATTTGCTATGGCCGAATGTTCTTTTATTATATGCTCCCCTTGTTCTTTACTAAGACGAATTTTTCTTCCTGTTTTGTCAGTTATTTCGAATACATCTTTCATTCCTTCCTTATTTATTCTTGAATCATATAAATCTTTATCTACTTTAATCATAGTCCTGGAATATATGTCTTGGATTAAACAGATTGAATTTTATTCTTAGAAATAGCCTGAGACTAAGGAAACAAACCAGGATACTTGACTTTTAGGTCAATGATTTTTGGGGATGGTGGATGTGGAATATTGGATGAAAAAAGCTATTATGGACATAATGGAAGAAAAACTTATTCAATTAAAGAAATTATTGAGAAGCGATAAGTTTATATATTATATAAGTTTATCATATTATAAGTTTATAAAATGGCAATATTACATTACCCAAGATTGGATACAGTATTAAATGTTGAGGAGGTTATTAGAAAGGGAAGAAATCCTCTATCAAAGAATGAGATAGATAGAAAATTAAACAAGAAGATAATGAGACCAACCCTAAATGTAATTTTAGAGTACTTAGAGTATTCTGGGAAAATAGCTGTTTTAAAAGAAGGAATTATATGGATTTATAAAGATGATATCAGCAAAAAGTTAAGGGAAAAATTGAAGAAAGGGATAACTATAATGTAAATGAAAAAAGAAATAGAAGTCAAATTTAGCGAAGAAGCTTATAAAGAATATAAGGTATTGCAAGAATCTGTAGCAGAGGGAAAACAAGCTAAAAAGAAGCCAACTTATGAGCAACTGTTAACTTCGATAAATAATGCTTTAAGAAATATAAAAGCAGATTACAAATATGGAGATTTAATTCCAAGAAAGTATATTACTAAGAATATTATTAATGAATATGGAACAGATAAGATATTTAGAGTTGAGCTTGTGGGGTATTGGAGACTGCTTTATACTTTAATAGGTGATGATGTGAAAATAATTGCCTTTATTCTAGAATATATGGACCATGATAGGTACAATAAGTTATTTGGTTATAGAAAAAAGTAAAGTTGGGAATTCTTGACAGAAATGGAAG
>DAISWR010000069.1:0-1518 GCA_036826255.1 Nanobdellota archaeon
CTCATACTGTTGGCAAAGTAGATGAGAAAACAAGAGATGTTTTCGTTGAATGCACCGGCACTGACTTGAATGCCTTGCAGCAATGCCTGAATATTGTAATTACTAGTCTCGCTGACATGGGCGGAGAAATATATTCTATGGATGTTTTGTATAAAGACAGATTAGTCAGCCCTAATCTAAGGCCGATGAAGATGAAATTGGATGTAAGTTATGTTAATAAGTTACTTGGATTAAAGTTAGGCAGCAGAGAAGTTAAGAAATTTTTGCAAAAAATGGGCATGGATTATGAAAATAATACAGCTTTGATACCTAGATATAGGGTTAATATTCTGCATCCTGTAGATTTAGCAGGAGAGATTGCAATAGCGCATGGTTATGAAAACTTTGTTGAAGAAATGCCAGATGTAAGCACTATTGGAGAAGAAAGCAAGGAGAGTGTTTTCTTTAATAAGATAATGGATCTGCTGGTTGGATTAGGTTTTACTGAGGTTAAAACATATCATCTAACTAATGAGAATAATCTGAATAAGAAGATGGAAAATGAAGTTAAATTTATCTCTTTAGAAAACAGCTTGAATGCAGATTACAGTATTTTAAGAAGCTGGTTAATCCCAAGCCTGATGGAAGTTTTAAGCAAAAACAAGCATCATGAATATCCTCAGAAGATATTTGAGATTGGAACTTTATTTGAAGAAGATGGAAAAGAAGAGAGTGGAATCAAGGAATTTACTAGGCTAAGCCTGGTTATCACGCATAATAAAGTTGACTTTACCGAAGTAAAGCAGGTACTTGATAGTTTATTTTGTAATTTAGGTTTGAGCTATGAAATAGAGAGGGTAAAGCATAATAGTTTTATTGAAGGAAGGGTTGGAAGAGTTGTTGTTAATGGCAGGAAAATCGCTTATATTGGAGAGGTCCATCCTAAAGTTATCAGTAATTGGGATTTGGAGCTTCCTGTTGTTGCCTTAGAGCTAAACTTGAGCGAGTTAATGGAAGTTATTAATTAAACAGTTTTATGTAATCGCCTATAAATATTCTTTCTATGGCCAACCATAATTACCTGTAATAAATTCTTAGAACTATCGATCCTTATTATAACCCTATAATCGCCACAGCGTAATTTATATAGAGTATAACCAGCCAGCCTCTCAAGATATCTTATAGGTTCGTGTTTAATCTTTTGAAGCTTTTTAAGTATTATTTCACAGTTTTTATTATCCAAGGAATCTAAATCTTTTTCTGCTGTAGACGAAATTTCAATAGAAAAAGTCATTCAAGTTTTATCCCTCTTCTTTTAGCATAATTTTCTATGCTTACAACTCTGCCTTCCCTAACATCTCTTAAACCGTTCTTTATTTTGTTTAAAGCAACTTCTGTTAACTCCCCTTCTTCTAATATGCTAATAAGCTTATTTATTATTTCATCATAGCTTTCTTTAGAAAAATCTTTAAAATATTTTAGCTTGCTTAAAGTCCTATCCTTAAGCTGTATAGTTGTAGTTTCCATTGTTATATCTTA
>DAISWR010000069.1:1618-3182 GCA_036826255.1 Nanobdellota archaeon
TTAATATGTTAAAGATTGGTAAGGAAGTTCCAGATATTGAATTAGAAGCGTTTCATAATGAGGAAACCAAAAAGATTAGGCTTTCTGATTATAAAGGTAAGTGGCTGGTTTTGATATTTTATCCTGCTGATTTTACTTTTATTTGTCCTACTGAATTAGAAGAGGCAGCTGAATATTATGAAGAGTTTAAGAAATTAGATGCTGAGATATTAAGCATAAGTACAGACACTGTTTTCGCGCATAAAGCTTGGCATGATACATCTCCAACTATTAAAAAGATTAAGTTTCCAATGCTAGCTGACCCGACTGGAAAGCTTTGCAAGGAATTTGGCACTTACATTGAAGAAGAGGGATTGTCTTTGAGAGGAAGTTTTATTATTGACCCTGAAGGAGTGCTTAAAACCTGTGAGATTCATGATAATAGTATTGGGAGAAATACTAAAGAATTATTAAGGAAAGTTCAAGCTGCCAGATTTGTTAGAAATAATAAAGGCCAGGTTTGTCCAGTAAGCTGGGAGCCTGGAAAGAAAACTCTTAAACCAGGGCTGGATTTAGTCGGGAAGATATAGAAAGGCAAAAAATGACAGTATTAAAAGAAAGTTTTGAGAAACAGATAGTAGAAGGCATGTTTAGATTAAGTGCCTATGGGATAAAAGAATGCATCCTGGGAGAGATTAAGGATATTAGATTCCCACACTTTTATGTAGGTACTGCTGATTCATATGAGATAGAAAAGCATCCAGAGTTAGTTCCCCCTATGGGGAAAAAAGCTATAGTAATAAAAAAGGGGGGTATAAGGATTGATAAAATTGAAAAACAAGATAATAGCATTGACCTTGATTTGGAAGATCGTGTTTATCTTTTACAAGATGGATTATATACTTTCAAAATGAGGATTTTTAACGTGAAAATTAAAAGGGGTTGGGAAAGTGGTAGTTATCCTTTATTTGAATCTAAAGAAGAAAACTTAAAAAATTATGTACTCTACTGGGAAAATATAATAGAAGGAATAAGAAGACACAAGAGGAGGCAAAATGGTATATGAAGCAATAAATTTTGATAATTTAATTGGAACAAAGGGGTTCAGCGATAAATTGCTGCAGAATCACTTTAAGTTATATCAGGGATATGTTGCTAATACAAACAAATTAATTGATATTCTAAAAAAACTTTTAGATGAAGAAAAGACTGGAACTCCAGAATATGCTGAGTTGAAGAGAAGATTTGGATGGGAGTTTAATGGCATGAGACTTCATGAATTATACTTTGGAAATATGATAAAGGAAGAGACAAAACAAAGCAAGAGTTCAAAATTATATAAGAAAATGACAGAAACATTTGGATCAAGCCAAAAGTGTGAAGATGACTTTAAGGCAGTTGGGATATTAAGAGGCATTGGTTGGGCAGTTATGGCTTATGATCCTATTGGTGACAAGTTGTTTAATGTTTGGATTAATGAGCATGATGTAGGACATCTTGCTGGAGGCATACCTTTGCTGGTTATGGATGTGTTTGAGCACGCCTTTGTGCTTGATTATGGATTAAACAGGGCTGATTATATTAA
>DAISWR010000070.1:0-3175 GCA_036826255.1 Nanobdellota archaeon
ATACACTATACACGAAGCTATCTCAATTATTCTTGAACTTTATCCTCTAATTTTTCTTCTACCTTATCCATTATATTAAAAAGATTAAAAGGCTTGGATATTATTGTCGGATTATACTTAATATTCTGAAGTATATCTTGCTTAGGATCTGCTGTCATAAATATAACTTTAGTCTGAGGATTAAGCTTCCTGACATTCTCCACTAATTCAACACCATTCATTCTTGGCATATTAACATCAGATATTATTAATCTGCAATAGGTCTTGCCTTCATTCAAATTAAAAAATTCTAGGCCATTAACAGGATCTGAAAAAGTTTTAATAGAAAGATTATACTTCCTTGCTATATCTTCTAAACCTAACTCTAAAGCAGCAAGGACGCCCTTTTCATCATCAACTACAAGTATGAAATCTTTATAATTATTAACCATATAGTAACTTATGAGTAGTACTTTATAAATCTTTCTCTACCCCATGAATTTCCTGCTGCAGTAATCATATTGCCTTTTAGCATATTTGTAAATTTCCTTATCTTCAGGAGCTTCTTTAGCGACTTTATTCGCCAATGCTAAAACTTCATTCATCGCTTTTACTAAACCAATCTTATTATCCTTAGCTAATTCATAAGCATGGTTTGCTTTTAGATACAATTCAACCTCATCCCTTAATTTAATAACCCTAATTTTCAACCCGCTCTTTTTGGTATGTAACCTATTAAATTCAGTTTTTAGTGGATAATACAGCCCTACAGCGTCAACAAACTTTCTTTTCTTAATTAATTTATGAACCTCATTTAATTTTCTGTAAATATCTAAAGTTAAAAAAGAATCTTCAAAATAACTTTTTTCTAAAAATAATACAAACCCTACTAAAATTAAGAATAACCATATTAATTTAAATCCAATATCTCTATACTGAGAATTTATCTGATTTGCCCCTTCTTCACTAGCACTAAATTCATTAGCAGGGTAAAAAGAAACATAACTGGTAATAGTGTTTATATTGTTAACAGCCAAAAACCCTAATAAAAATAATATTGTTAAGAAGGTAAATCTACTTACCATATTTCCATTTAACTCCTTTATCTGTATCCTCTAATACTACTCCAATCTTCTTTAAATTGTCTCTTATTCTATCAGCCTTATTAAAATCTTTATTTCTCCTTGCCTCTTCCCTCTCCTCAATTAATTTTCCAATATCTTTAGGAAGTTTATTAGTAACTTCTAAACTTTTTAGACCTAAACCAAGAACTTTATCAAATTTTAGCATTAAATTATGCTTTTCTTTATTACCCAGATCATTATCTTTTAATAAAGTCCAAACAACAGCCAAAGCTTCTGGCATATTCAGGTCATCATTTATCTTTTCTAAAAACATCTTTTCATACCTCTTAACTTGTTCCTTACCCCCACTCAAAGGATTATCTTTAAACTCAAGCATCTTATTTTTAATGCCTTGCAAAGCATGTTTAGCAGCATCCAGATTATCTAAACTAAAGTTTAATTCCTTTCTATAATTAGTTAATAAGCACAAATACCTGAAGTCTAAAGCATCATAGCCAATTTCTCCTAGTTCTGAGATTGTGTAAAGTCCGCCCTTGCTTTTGCTTACCTTTTTTCCTTTGTTAAGTAAGAATGCTCCATGCAGCCAATACTTCACCCATGGTTCTTTGTTAATAACAGCTTCACTTTGTGCAATTTCATTTGTATTGTGTATAGGAATAAGGTCTGCCCCGCCACAATGTATATCAAAATTATCTCCTAAATACTTCATACTCATTGCAGAACATTCAATATGCCATCCTGGAAAACCTTCTTTACTCCAAGGACTTTTCCACTCCATATCCCTCTTCTTATCTTTTGGAGAAAACTTCCACAAGGCAAAATCTGTAGGATTTCTTTTACCGCCAACTAATCTTACTCTGGCACCAGCCTTCAAGCCTTTAATATCTAATCTTGCTAACTTTCCATAATCTTTAATTTTAGAAGTATCAAAATAAATTCCGTCATTTTCTATTTCATAAGTAAGCTCTTTCTTTTCAAGTTTCTTAACCAGCCCTATCTGTTCTTTTATATGGTCGGTAGCGTTGCACAATACATTTGGTTCTAAGATATTTAATTTTTTTATATCCTCTTTAAAGATTTTAGTATAAAATTTAGCAACCTCCCAAGCAGTCTTCCCCTCTTTCCTTGCTTCCACTTCAATTTTATCTTCCCCTTCATCCCTATCAGAGGTTAAATGCCCCACATCAGTAATGTTCATAACATGCTTTACTTTAAAATTATTATAAATTAAAACTCTTTTTAGGATATCCTCAAAAACAAAAGTCCTTAGATTACCTATATGTGGATATAAATAGACAGTTGGACCGCAAGCGTAGAATCCAACATGATCTTTTTTAATCGGTTTAAACTCCTCTTTAGACCTGCTTAAGGTATTATATACTTTCATTTAAACAAACCAAGAATCTAAACTATATAAAAATTACTCTCCTACCACCCTTACAATAAAGTTAGCCTTGCTATTGCCCTCAGGATTATCTGCTTTTAGAGTAGTCTCAAACCTATAAGTCCCTATTGGCGCACTCTTTGGAATATCTACTGGCACCAATTCGTAATGCACTTGTCCAGAAGCAACCCCAATTTCTTGTCCTTGGCTGCTTGTAATCCAAGCCATTACTTCCTCAATATTCTTTCCTTCAGCATTTGTGAGCACTATTGTATAACTGAAATCATGTTCTTTCCCATCTGAAATAGCATTACGTATAGCAAAGGCAAGATCTTTATTTTTGCCTTGTTGTATTGTAACCGAGTTTGGTCTGACAATTAAACTCTCATCTCCGCCCTCAAATAGATTGGAAATTTGTTTCTTAAGCTGCTCATCAATTTCCCCAGTTCTTTCTTGCAATCCACCAAATAAACTATAAATCCATCTTAAACCTAAAGTCAACAAAGTAACTCCTATGACTATTATAACAATAGTATTCATAGAAAGTTCTAATGCACCTCTCTTTTCCCCGAGAATTTTCCTTTTCGGATGTGTTTTCATCCATCAGCCTCTTTTATTATACTGAAATATAGTTTATATATAAAGGTTTCTACACTTCATTTAATTCTTGCTTCAACTTTAAATTCGTTATCGCTGATTTTGTAACTTTTATCATTTAAAATGGGAA
>DAISWR010000071.1:0-3123 GCA_036826255.1 Nanobdellota archaeon
TATTATGTTAATAACCAAATAATTCCTAGTGTTGAAAAAATATTTGAGGTTTTAGGCTATAATAAAGAAGATTTAATTAAGGATATTGGGCAAAGCAGTTTAGGAGATTTTTAATGGATAAAGAAACAGAAAAGAAATGGATTGAAGCTGGTAAGATTGGGGCTATGGCTTTAGATTATGGGAGTAAACTAATAAAACCAAGAGTTAAACTGCTAGAAGTTGCTGAAAAGGTTGAACAAAAAATTAAAGAGTTGGGTGGAAGGCCTGCTTTTCCTTGCAATATCTCTAGAAATGATTTAGCTGCCCATTATACTCCAGGATATAATGATGAAGAAATTTTTTTAGAAAGTGATATTATTAAATTAGATGTTGGAGCTCATATTGATGGTTGTATTTCTGATAATGCTTTAACAGTCGACTTAAGCGGAGAATATGCTAAGTTAGTTAAGGCTTCTAGAGAGGCTGTTAATAATGCGATAAAGATTATAAAACCGGGAGTTAAGATTAGAGAAATTGGAAAGGTAATAGAAGAAACTATAACTAATTTAGATGCGAACCCAATAACTAATTTGTCTGGGCATGGAATTGATATATATAAACAACATGCTACGCCAGGGATCCCAAACTTTGATAATAGAAATGAGAATGTCTTAAAGGAAAACCAGATTATTGCTATAGAACCTTTCGCAACTTTAGGCAATGGTGATGTTACAGAAGGGACACCTTCTGGGATTTACAAGCTTGAGAATTTAAAACCTACTAGAAATAATATAGCCAGAGAAGTTTTAAAATTTATAACAGAGGAGTTTAAAACATTGCCTTTTGCTAAGCGATGGATTATTAGCAAGTTTGGTGCTAAGGGAAATCTAGGGCTTGGTTTATTAGAAAGGGGTGGAATAATCCACAGTTATCCACAATTACCAGAGAGAAGTAAAGGCGTTGTTAGCCAAGCTGAACATACTATACTGGTCAAAGAAAAGCCTATAGTTACGACAAAATTAGACTAACGAGTTCTGTGCAACTTAAGCATTATACGAACTTTTTATTTATCCTAATTAGTAGATAAGAATATGCCATAGCCCGATTAACGTATATCTTTATAAATGACTGAATATCTAACATTTTATCAAATTAAGGGGGAATACAACATGGTGGAATACAAAGGAAGATGCATGAGATGCAAACAAAATGATATGTTAATGAAAGATGCAGAGGTTGTAACTATGGGTGGAAATAAAAGGGCTGCTAGAGGTGTTTGCGCTAAATGTGGATGTAAGATGTATAAAATATTACCAAAAGCCTAGGCTGTTTAACAGCTTATTTTTATCCTAAATAAGATGCAGTTTCTTTTATTTTTCCTGCTCTTGCATCTCTAAGATATAATTCTTCTACTTCTTTATATCTTCTGACCTCATCCAAATCTAAAGAGGGTCTTACTTTCTTTAAAGCATCTTCGAAATGCTTCATTTTTACTTCTTTAGCATGAATGTTTTCTCTTAAAGCTAGTATTGCAGCTTCCCTGCAAACATTTTCTATGTCTGCGCCAGAATAATTTTCAGTTTGATCTACTAACTTCCCCAAATTAATATCTTTTGCTAATGGCATGTTTCTTGTATGGATAGCAAAAATCTTATCTCTAGCTTTCTTTTCTGGAACAGGGGTCATTATTATTTTGTCAATTCTACCTGGCCTTAACAAACCAGGGTCTATCATATCTGGCCTGTTTGTTGCTCCAATGATAATAACATCATGTAAATCTTCTAAGCCATCAATTTCTGTCAGTAACTGATTTACCACTCTATCTGTTACTTTCGTTCCTTGATCTAAGCCTCTTCTACCCGCTAGAGCATCCATTTCATCAAAGAAGACTATTGTAGGTGATGCTTGTCGTGCTTTTTCAAATATTTTCCTTATACCTTTTTCGCTTTCACCAACCCATTTAGATATTAGTTCTGGTCCTTTAACTAAAATGAAATTAGCATCTGATTCGTTTGCTATTGCTTTGGCTAACAAGGTCTTTCCTGTTCCCGGAGGGCCATAAAGCAATATCCCTCTTGGAGGCCTAACTCCTAACCTTTCGAATGCTTTTGGATGTTTTAGTGGCCATTCTACAGCCTCTTTTAATTCTTGCTTTATCTCATCCATTCCTCCAACATCCTCCCAGGTTGTGTTTGGCTTTTCTATTTGAACCTCTCTTAAGGCTGATGGCCTTACAACTTTTAATGAATACTTGAAGTCCTCATCTGCTATCAATAATTTTTCTAAAATAGCCAGAGGGATTGCAGAATCTTCTTTAAGTTTTAAAGTTGGTAATAATTTTCTAACAACATTCATAGCGGCTTCTTTTGTTAAAGCTGATAAGTCTGCTCCAACAAAGCCATAAGTTATCTTAGCTAAATTTTTTATTTTAACATCTTCTGCTAGTGGCATGTTTCTTGTATGAATATTCAGAATAGCTTCTCTTCCTTTTTGGTCAGGAACTCCAATATTAATTTCTCTGTCAAATCTTCCTGGTCTTCTTAATGCAGGATCTATAGCATTAACTCTGTTTGTTGCTCCAATGATAATTACTTTACCTCTTGATTTTAAACCATCCATAGCTGTCAATAATTGAGCTACAACTCTTCTTTCAACTTCTGAATAAGACTCTTCTCTTTTTGGGGCGATAGCGTCAATCTCATCAATAAATATGATGGAAGGTGCTGCTTTTTCAGCCTCTTCAAATATATCCCTTATTCTTTTTTCTGCTTCTCCAACAAATTTGTTCATAATTTCTGGGCCATTAACTAAAATGAAATTAGATTCTGTTTCATTAGCAACTGCTTTTGCTAATAAAGTTTTACCAGAACCTGGTGGGCCATGCAATAAAACTCCTTTTGGAGGTTCTATTCCCAATCTTTCGAATATTTCTGGATGTCTTAGTGGCAGTTCTACCATTTCTCTTATTTTCTTTATTTCATCGTCTAGTCCGCCAAGATCTTCGTATGCTACTTCTGGTATTCTTTCTTCTACAACATCCATTGCCTTTTGGCTTACTTTTATTAAAGTAGCTTCTGTAATCACGACAGCCTGTTTAGGATTTGCTTCTGCTACAATAAATTTTAATGAGCCGAAACCAAAGCT
>DAISWR010000072.1:0-3120 GCA_036826255.1 Nanobdellota archaeon
GATTATTTTTAAGTTTCCAGTATCCGTCTGAAATAAGCGGAGTTACGATGAGCAATTTTTTGAGGACAGCATATAACTCTGTTAAAAAAAAGAAATTGGATGTTCTTGGATTCCATAAATTGTTGAAAGAAAAAATGAAACAATTAAAGATGGATGATAATTTTAGCAGGAGATATATTAACGAAGGATTTTCAGGAGGAGAAAAGAAAAGAGCGGAGATATTGCAGATGAGTATTTTAGAACCAAAGTTTGCTATTTTAGACGAAACTGACTCGGGATTAGATGTGGATTCTATTAGGATAGTGAGTGAGGGAGTAAATAAAATGAAAGGTCCTAAAATGGGTATATTAATTATAACCCACTATTATAGGATTTTAAATTATATAACTCCTGATAAAGTCCATATATTAATCAATGGGAAAATAGTTGAAGAAGGGGGGAAGGAATTAGCTGAGAAAATTGAAAAAGAGGGTTTTGATAATTACTTAGCTAAGATAGAGGTTTAAGATGTTTAAAAAGAAAGATGAATACGGATTTGGTGAAGATAATCTTTATGAAAAAGATATGGAAGAATTAGAAGAACCTGTAAAGGAAGAACCAAATAATAATACCTTTCCAAAATTAAGCGTTGAAGAAATTAAAAAGAAAGTGAGAGATCCTAAAATTATAAATGCTTTAAAAAAAGTTAAAGATCCTGAAATTGATTTGGATGTCTGGACATTAGGATTGATTTACGATATGGAGATTATTGAGAATAGACCAATGATTAAAATGACATTTACAAGTCCTATGTGCCCTTTTGGTCCTCAGATTGTTAATAATATCAAAAATGAAATTAAAAAATTAGGTTATGATGAACCTGAAATAGAGTTGGTGTTTAAGCCTTTATGGGAGCCTAGTGAAGAAGTTAAAGATATGTTGGGAATTCCTTCTGCTTAATTATTCTTCTAAAATATCTATTAAATCTCTTCTTGATCTTGTTCTGGCCATATGAAAAGCTATTGCTACTCCTGTCGAAGCTACTGTTAATAGCCCCACCTCTAGTGATGGCTTTTCCAATAATTCTTTGACAGATACTGCCAAAACAGCTGTTGCACCATTCCTGCCTGCTTGCCTAAAAAAATATTCATTAAGTCTTTTACTCTCCAGACTTTCATCAACTAGCGGATCTCCAAAAGCACGTCTAAGGGAGTATCTATTAATAAATGGCCCCCCTAATACCCCGGGTATCATCATAACCATACTATTAAAAAGAGAATTTGTAAAAACATGGGATGTTGATGTAGCCCATCCGACATAATCAACAATACTAGAAAAATATCTTAATGCCCTATATTTATCTTGAACTTGTGCGTAATCCATAGAATTATATGAAATTAGGTAATATAAATAATTTTTTACTTTACGGCTCTGCTGAAACCCTAATAAAAAATAATTATTCTATCCAGATTGTATGCAATCAATTTACAGATTACTTCTTTTTTCTGAGTAGAAAAATTTCTTGCCTTTAGGCAAGAACCATATTTTCTCTTGATGGAAGAAAATATTGACTCCACTTTACTTCTTTGATGATATATTTTTTCATCAAATTCTCTTCTTGCCCTTTTCCTATATTTTTGCTTTGACCTAACTATAAGATTCTTCATACCATGATTTCTAACTTTGATAAAAGATCTTGCTTTCAAATATTTGTAGACATATTCATGATGCTTATTTGCATCATAACCTTTGTCTGCACAGACAAAGGAAGTTTTTATGCCTTTCACAAGTGGCATAAAATCTTTATTATCATTCCTAGGTCCTTTATATGTTGCTTGCTTCATTATTATCTGCCTGTCTGTGTCAGCTGATATTCCTAGTTTAATGTATTGACGATAAGTGCTTCTTGTAGTCCTCAATTGGTAATGCATACTTCTGTTTTCTACTTCAAATCCTGTACCGTCTATACTTGTTATTCTTGCCTTTCTGTAAGGCAAGAGCAGATTAAGCAGACAAGGCTTTATCTTTTTGGCAAATTTTACTAAAGTTGTATGATGGGGAATTCTTTTCAGTCCTATATGCATTGGTATTGTACTAATTTTTAATATTTCTATTAAATCCCTATATGTTGTTCTCAATTTCTGCTTGAGAACAAGCAGAATAATCTTCTGATGATTGCAGAAGATTTTATTACTATACCTAGAAAAGTGTCTAGGGATGTCTTTGCATAGCTCTGAAGCCGTATCAATAAATTTTAAATATTTAGAATTATTCTCTTTTTCCATTGGATATCTCCTCTTTCCAGAGTGATATCCAATATTCTAATTATTTAAAGGTTTCAGCAGAGCCTACTTTACCTTATACTTTTATAACCCCCTTCAACACCTTGTTTGGAGAAAACAATCTGCCAAAGTTGGTTGTATCTCGCTCTAAAGCTCCCTGCACTAGAAAGTAAATAGTAATCCCACATCCTTTTGAATCTTTCATCATAATTATTTTTTACTTTATCCCAATTTTTATTGAAATTCTTATGCCAAGCTAACAAAGTCTTATCATAGTCTGGACCAAAACTGTGCCAATCTTCCAAGATAAATAAATTTTCTGAAGCGTTAATTATTTGTTTCGGTGATGGAATATGGTAATTGGGGAAAATATATTTATGGAACCAAGGATCTATAGATCTTATTGAATTCCCTCCTATCGTATGCAATAAAAATAATCCATCGTCTTTTAAACATCTATGGACCATCCCAAAATAATCATTATAATTTTTAGTCCCTACATGTTCAAACATTCCTAAAGAGATAATATGGTCAAAAGTTTCGTTTACATCCCTATAGTCTTGCAAGCGTATTTCTACAGACAAGCCTTTACAATCTTTTTTAGCTAACTTTACTTGTTCTTTTGAAATGGTAATGCCTACAACTTTCACTTTATATTTTTGGGCTGCAAATTTTGCGAAGCTTCCCCATCCACAGCCAATGTCCAAAATTTTTTGCCCTTCTTTTAATCCAATTTTTTTACAAACCAAATCTAATTTGTCTTCCTGTGCTTTATCTAGAGTTTTTGCATTTTTCCAATAACCGCAAGTATAAACCATTCTTTTATCTAACATTAATTTGTATAGATCATTACCTGCAT
>DAISWR010000073.1:0-3119 GCA_036826255.1 Nanobdellota archaeon
CAGATGAGCCTTGCACTTTAACAAGCCAGTTGGCAGCCTTGATTGCAGCTTGTTTATACTTCTTAAGTTTGCTTTCTTTATATGCCCTAACTAATCCAAAAATAATCTGCCCTGTATTAAATACAATTGGTTTGGATCCTGGTTTTGTTTCTGCTGGGAAAGTCCCGTTTTCCAATTGTAGTTTTAATAACCAGTCTGCCATAGAAAAAGCATTCTTTCTGCAGGTTTTGTTTTTAAAAAAGTTTGAGGCGTTGAAAATGGTTGGGATTATGTAACCTGTTGTTTCTGGGAATGATCTACTCCAGCCATTTTTTAGAGAATAAAGCATTGGAACTCCACCATCTTTATTTACTTTTTGAGCTTCTAATATCCATTCTAGCGCCCCTTTTATATGGGTTTGATTTAATCGGATTCTTGTAGAGTCTCTCCTTAAGTCTCTTAATGATTCTCTGTAAACCTCAAAGAGAAGCTTACTCGGTCTAGAAAAAGCAAGTACTTTTTCCTTAAATACAGCTAACCCTCCCATTCTTACTCCTAACTGGGCGATAAATGAAGTAAGGTCTTTATAAGATTTATGGGAAACGTTTATATAATTACTAAAGAACAAGTCTTATTGGGGTTGATTAGTAATATGAGAGATATTCAGGGTAAATTTTTTTATGCATTTATCTTAATAACTTTTCTAATTGCAATAATATCTAACTATTTTTTAATCTTTATAAGAAATCCTTTACTATTTGTCATAACTACATTAGTTATAATTGTTACACTTGCGATTATAATATTTTTTAGGAAAAATATAAGCTACTTCTTAGAAAATTTTGTCTATTCCAAGAGCAAAGTTATTTTTTATGGAATTCTAGTTATATTTACTCTAATTACTTTAATGATTATATTTGTTTTTCCTTCAACTCCTATAAGTGACTTCAACACTTACAATAATTTAGCACAATCATTTTCAGAAAAACTAAGTTACGTGGATTCTGAAGGTAATCCTACAGCATACAGGCCGATGGGCTATCCTGTATTTCTTGGTATTTTCTATTACATATTTGGATATAGCCTTATTATTCCAAAAATATTGAATATTTTGTTATCGGTTCTTAGTATTTACCTAGTTTTTTTAATTTCAAGGGCAATTTTCAATGATAAAGTTGCTCTTCTTGCTTCACTTTTTTATTCATTTATCCCTTCTACTTTGTTTTACATTAATCAGGCGAATAGTGAGATTCTTTATACCGCACTTTTATTACTAACCTTATATTTTTATGTTAGAACTCCAAACAGTTTATCAAATAATCTGCTGGTTGGACTTTTTTTGGGTTTAGCATTAGTTGCAAGACCCTCTGCATTGATTATTATTTTCTTCATCTTCATAGATGTAGTTTTTAGAAGTTTTCAAAAGAATAAAAGAAGATTTAGATTCATACTTAAAAGTTTTGTACCAATTTTTGTTGTTTTTTTATTTATTTTAACTATTTTATTGATACGTAATAATGCTGCTGTTGGTGCTTATACTCTTCCAACATATGGTGGGGAAGTTCTGTTTAATTCTTTATATAAAAATAATGTTGGTAGTTATGATCAAGGGCTTGGGTATAAGTATATAAGAGCTATAGAATCTAATGAGGTAGAGCGCAATAGACTAGGTTATAAGTTATCTAAAGACCTTATTCTTCAAGATCCTATTCACTTCCTTAAATTAGGGGTAAGAAAACAATATAGTCTTTATACTTCAAATGACGCTTTTATAAAACATGGGTTAACAAGAGACAAAGGGGGGCATATTTATTCCATCTATAATCCACTTTTATACATAGACCATGTTATTTATGCTTTAATCTTTCTTTTTGGCTTATTGGGCTTTATTTTCTATAGAAAAGGCCTTTTGAATAAGAATTACACAATATTATTTTTATTTATATGGGCTACTATGGTTCTACATTTCATAACCGAGTCTCAAGCGAGATATCACTTTCCGCTAATTCCAATATATATTATTTTCACCGGTTATTTTATTTATTCTTATTTTAGATGATTTGTTGTCACTAAAGTCAGCAAAAGATAAATAGTTAATCTTAAATATTATATTTTTTAATTCTGATTTATGAAGAAAAAAGTTCTTGTTACAGGCGCTCCTGGATGGTTAGGCACTCGTTTAGTAGAGGATTTAATAAATAAAAATAGAAAGGTGCGCTGTTTGGTTCTTAGAGGCATAGATGTTTCAGATCTTACAAAGTTAAAGGGCGTTGAGCTATTTTATGGGGATATTACTAAGCCAAAGACGTTAGAAGGCATTACTAAAGGTATAGAGGCTGTTTTTCATTGTATTGGCATTATCCATCCTAAAACAGCAAAAGGCTTTTTTGAAATAAATTATAATGGTACTAGAAATATCCTTAATCAGTGTATTAAAAACAGAGTTAAAAGGTTTATTTACGTTAGCAGTAATGCTGCGCAGGGATTTAATTCTAGTAGATATAAACTCATGGATGAAACCGGTCCTATGAGGCCAGAAAGTAATTATGGTCTTAGCAAATATAAGGCTGAAAGACTGGTTGATTACTTCCACAAACGCTATGGTTTGGAAACTGTAGTCTTAAGACCATGCCTTTTTTATGGGATTAGACAACCTAGTAGATTTACCAGATTTATGAATATGATTAGGTCCGGAAGACCTTTGGTATTTGGCAATGGTAAGAATTTAAGGAGCATGACGCACATTGATAATCTAGTTCAAGCTTTTTTATTAGCTGAAAAGAGTAAAAAAGCTAATGGTAATGTATATTGGATAGCTGACAAAAAACCTTATACTACTATTGAAATTATGCAAGCTATTGCAGACGAATTTAATGTAAAATTAAAACCTGTTTACCTACCGGAATTTCTTTCTAGGATCTGTGAACAGATTGATATTTTCTTAGGAAATATGGGATTTTATTCTTTAAATTTTCATGTAGTTGGAGAATCTTATCGTAATATTGGATGTAGTATAAAGAAAGCTGAAGAGGAATTGGGTTATAAACCAAAGTTTTATCTTAAAAAAGGTATAAAAGAAGCTGCTGATTGGGCTAGAGAAAATAAGGTTTTATAATTATGAAATTTCTCATAACAGGCGG
>DAISWR010000074.1:0-3090 GCA_036826255.1 Nanobdellota archaeon
AGCAACCTTGTTGTCCTTAGTAATATAAACTACTAGTTTAGGCTTAGCCTTGCGTTTTTTGATAATCCTGTAAACACTGTAAGAAACAGCCAATAGAAACCCAATTGCAATAATGATGAAGCTCTCTTTGTCAATTCCATTGATTTCTATTCCAAATACTGTAAACCCTGTTACTGCCTCCTCTTCTATTGTTTTTTCAACCTCTGAATCCTTGTTTATTTTTTCTGTGACTGATGGCTCTTCTTCATCTCTGACTGGCTGGAGGGGCGGGAGTGTTGGTTCCACATTTTTACTTTCACCAGACTTTTTTGACTCTCGAGTTGCTGAACCTGAGCCCCCAGAGGGTAGAGGGGATTGGGTAGGCAATTCATCCCCGAAAATTCCGTATATACTAAGGTGCTGGATAGCCATTTCTATGTAATTATTTGCTGTATCCACAGAGGAGTTTAATTTTTCCCACTCCAAAGATGTTTCATTATAGTAATATAGTTTTAGAGTAGACTCATCGAGATTGTTTAGTTCCTGGTCTGTGTAGTAAACCATTATTCTGGTAGAGTTGAGGAATTCCTTGGTTATGTTGTCTACAGTAAGGTCTATAAGGCTTCTCAAATGTTTTTTAAAGCTTAATGATGAGTTAGTGAACTCTTTTATTGTGATATTTGCGTTATTTACATCCTGGGATGTAGTTAGGTTAAGGAGAATATTCGACTTGTTTATTATTGTTGGCTCTAAATAGGATAGGTTAACCAGATCTGATGTGTTTATCTCATAGTAGGTTTTAGGAAAAACCTTGTTATAACCAAGAGAGATGCTGTTAACCACTGGGGTGGCGAGAAGATCAGAGGATAAATTAGCTAAAAACCTTATTATTGAAACGTTTAAAGATGTTAAGTTTTCAGGAATCTCATCCCAGGTATTCCCCTTGTCTGAAGAGTATTGAAACTCTACAGATTGGTTGTTTAAGACATATAAAAATTCTATGGAGTTTAGGTTTCTTATGTTTTCAAGATCCTTTGTTTGTATAATTGAGGATTTAGGATAAGTGATACTTGTTGATGTATAATTTGTTATGTTTACAAGTGTTGCCTTGATAAAATCTATCTTTGTTTCTCCTTTCACGCTTAAACTAAATGAGCGTCTTGGAATTTCCATATTGGATAAGGTAAGGTTGTACCATCCTTCTTCTCCAGTGTATGATACCTCAGAATAATTAGAATTACATTCTGTGCTTACATCGCAGATTAAGAGTGTTGAGACATCTTCATCTGACAAGTACAGTGAGACAATATCGTTGTTGTATACGGAGTTGTTGAAACTTAGGTCTAACAATTCTCCTTCCTCTACTGTTAGTTCTGAATTGTCTTTTGTGTCTAATTTAGATAATTTATCTGAAGGATTATACCACGCTTTTACTAAGTTTCCCACTGTTGAGGTTATGTAATCTATCTTTAGTTCTGGGGCTACTAGGCTAAACGAGTTTGATGGCGAGACTAACCCAGATATAGAGACTGTGTAGTTTCCTTCTTCTCCGTCATAATAGACTGATCCGTACATTTGTGAATCACAGATTGTGTTTGTTTCACATAGGTAGAGGTCCATTGAGTCCCCTGAATGGATTGATAGTTCAACCTCGTCTCCATTAGTTAAGGAAGTATTAAATATTAAGTTTAGTAGTTTTCCACTGGAAGGGGTAAACCTATTTCCGTCATACTTGTCCAGTTTTTCAGTTTTATCAGTTGGGCGATAGTACGCATAAGTTATGGAATAATCATGGTGGTTTTCTTCAGCCCATTCATATATGTCTACTATTGGTTTTAAAGAAATTTGGCTATTGTTTACTAATAATTCAGAAGGGTTAAATGTGTATTCATCCGGATCTGAGAAATCCCAGGTTTTGTTAAGATTATTATATCTATAGTCTTGCCAACCGCTGTATACAACAAATCCTGTTTGGGCAGGTTTTATAATGAGGATTACAGAGGATAGGACTATTAATATAAACAAGATTATAGCAGCATTGTAGTACCTCTCCATTAATTATTAATGAGAATTAGTAGATATTTAAACCTTATTTTTCTATTAGCCCAATCTCATACCCATCCTGGGTCCTCTAGAAACACTAATTTACTGTCTGGACCCCTTTTGTGAATACTACCTACTTGTGGCCATGTCTTGTAAATCTTTTTATGCTTTTAACTGAAAAAGCCAAGTGGAACAAGTCTTCTGCTACCCTAAAAGGTTTTATAAAAGGCATTAAGCTGGAAGCTCAAGAAAGATTTAAATAGAAGATGGTTTTTTTAATTTGGGATGGATAAGCGGAGTTTATTTGTGGTTTTGTTTTTGTCTTCTTTGGTAGTTCTCTCCGGGTGTACTTTTAGTAATTATTATGAATTTGAGGAGGGAGTATTCTGTTTAGATAAAGATAAAGACGAGTTATGCGATAAGGATGAACCTGAAGAATTAGAAATAGACCCTAAAAAGTTATTTGAATTTGAGGAGGGAAAGTTCTGTGTTGACGCAAATGACAATAAAAAATGTGATGATGAAGAACCTAAAGAGTCAATAACTTCTAAAGCTGTGGACAACTCAACTAAAGATGAAATTGTGGAGGTGGAAGAAATTCCGGATAATTCTGAAAAGACAGACCATGAGCTATGCTTAGAAAAATATGATATAACTTCTGGAACTTTAATTTACAGATACTCTTCATGGAATCCCTTTAAGGATGATAGTTTTGTAAATGATTTAAAGGAAGCTGGTTATGATGTTTACAAAGATAAAATAGGAACTGATGTAATGGAAACATATGATGCCAGCAACCTAATGAAAGAATGCTTTGCTGGGAAATATTCTGTTAAAGATTTCTTGCCTCCGGAATATATTTGCAGCAGCAACAAGGATGTGATTAAAGATCCTAATTATTCGGACCTTAGGGTATTTGCAGAAGACTGTAAAGATGCAAATGTTATTTAATTATTTTCCGAACCTTCTTTCTCTATTTTTAAATTCCTCAATTATACCATTTAGTTCTTGCACAGAAAAATCAGGCCATAATGTTGAAGTGAAGAATAGTTCAGTGTAAGCTAGGTC
>DAISWR010000075.1:0-3076 GCA_036826255.1 Nanobdellota archaeon
CCTTACACTCCCGCAAGTTCCGCAGTCAGGATCACAAACATTACATCCTCCTCCGATTTCATTTAAAGGACAGGTAGACCAATCTCCATAATTCTGCGGGCAAAATCCATCTGGTGTTGAGCTGCATAATTTTGTTACAGTACTGCAAAATTTAGCTCCAGTACATTCATTATTTGAATTTCTTACTAATTCTATCTCTGTCTGGAATTTATCAGTCACGCCAAACTGAGTTGCTTGACAGCAAGATAATTCATAAGGTAATGGTTGTGGGGAGTCTAAGAAACAACCTTGTGTTGAAAAGTATTGAGATTGTGAAGGGTCATATGAACATTGTGCAGCACAAGGAGTTACATCAGTAGGCCAACACACTCCTCTAAAAGAATCCCAGCTCTCATATAACTTTTGGCAACATCCTCCTGTTAAGTCTGTGCCTATCTCTTTGGAATAATACAATTCATTCCCAGAAGTATCTGCAACACAACATTGTAATGAGTCTGTATCACTCCTAGCTTCCCCATGAACGTAACATGTTTTTGTAACAGTAGTAAAACAACAAATCTTATTTGGTAAATTAACACTACAGTCCGCAACATGAGAATCTGTTCCTTGGTATAGAGACAAAACACATGCTTCATTGGAGTTACAAGTAGCTCCACTTATCCTACAATCTACATTTGAGTTATCTGTTGTAGACAAGCAGATAGAATTTGCCTGTGGTCCAGGATCAACATGGGAATCATCTAACAAATAAAGATCTGCTAAACTATCTCTACTAGTTGCAACAACATCGCAAGAATTGCTTATACTTGTTCCAGAGCAACACAGCTTAAATGGAAATTTATAAATATCTTTAGAAATATGTGCATCTTGTGGAGCTGCAACTGATGCTAAAGTTATTTCCCCAGCTCCACAAGAAGATTTAATAGAACATGAATTCAGTGTTGCCCCATTAACATTTAATAATAATACAATTGAAAATATAAAAATAAATAACAGTAATGCACCTCTTTTCATAAAATTAAGATAATTTAGTTATTTAAAAATTATTTGGATTTAAAATGCTTCATTAACAACTTTGTCAGTTACATCTTGTGGTCTTGTGCTTAATGGTCTTTGTCCATGATATTTAATTATTTGAGCATCTCTTTCTGTGATTTCATCAGTTCCGCCATCTAAAAAAACAGAACTGCCTGTTGCTCTAATTCTTTGGTCCAAATCTACTCTCGGTTCCTGCCATAATCCACCTGCACCTAAAACCTCATTAAGAGCTGTATGTTTACTTGTAAATCCCGGTCTATACCCCACATCAGAAGAGATTATTTTTCCACTATCATCAAATTCCGGCAATCCGACTCCTAGAGCACCTTGAGGTAATCCACTGTCCCAAAGGAATAAAGCATAACCTGGAACAACAATGTTCCTTCCTTCAGGATTTCTAGTATAACCTGGAACCACATCTCCTGGAGGGCTTGTTCCTATTTCAATCCTTGGAGTTACAGTTTCATTAGTATCTAACCTAACAAATTCTCTTATTGCATTGGTTACATTATCAATCTCCCATTGCTCTGGTCTTTTACCATTAACATCAGGTCTATGTCTATTTCTAGCAGGACTAACGTCCACATAAAAAGTAGTATTAGAATAATCATATCTTATGATTTTTCCGCTCATAACAGTCCAAGCAAATTCCCAATCAAAATCTTTAGGAACTACAGGTTCATCATACCTTGTATCCCCCTTAACCCCTAGTTTAAACACTCTAGGAGCAAATCTATCCCCTTCCCTTAATTGTAAGCTAAATAAATCTCCTGCAGTAGGTTTAGCAACTGGTATCTCCCCATCAGTTATAGCAACTGCATAAGTCCCATTAGGAATTAAAACTGAATAAGATCCAGGTCCAGCAGCCATAGGTTTTAAACTGGCAGCAGTCCTAACTGCTTTCTTAATATCCCCCCAGCCTGTAGCTCTTACAGCTGTAGGAACTAAGGAAGTTCTTGTCTGATAAACCCCTCCTGTTGTATCATTAACTAAAGTTACAAGTGCTCCGTCATAAGGTTGTCCAGAAAACATATCTGTAACTCTCCCTGCTAACAGTCCTTCATCAGCACCATACACTCTAGAAGCAGCTAAAACACCAGTAATACCCGTACCTTTCAAAAAATCTCTTCTGCTTACCATTTTGGCCCTCTATTGAGTTAATATTTCACAGATTTTCTGATTTATAAACCTTTTGATTTATAGTCACTATCAAGTAAGTAATAAAAAATCATCTCAAATTCTTTAAAATTATTTCTTTAATTTCTTCTCTAATAAATCCTCACTAATTTTTCTTATCTCATCCAGAACTTTTTTAGGAACATCAGCTTTTAGATCTTCTTTTAATTCATATAAAAAATCAAACAAAAATACAGGAAATAAATAAGGAGTAACTTCTGCTTGAAAAACACTTTCCTTGATAATAACCTCCCAGTCAATTTTGGCTCGTTTCATAATTTCAACCGCATCAAGCCTATCTCCAGCTCTTTCAGTAGCGCATTTAGTTATGATTAAATCTTCAGGAGCGAGAACTTTTATGATAAAATTCCCATACTCATATATACTATTTATCCTATCCTTCATTGAATCGCTTAGTACTGTGCTGATAATCTTATTAACAAACAAATCAACCCTGGAATCATCTCTTTCCAGCAGGATTGGTGTGTTCTTCTTTTTAGGATAGATAACGCTAACTACTTTAATTCCTCTTTCATTATAGCCTAAATTTTTTAATACCTGAATTATTTTTTCCCTATCTTTTTCATGCTCAAAAACAAGGTCGATATCTTTAGTATTGCCTTTCATTCCATAGTACATCATAGCGCTTCCGCCAATAACATAACATTCAAGTTTATCCTTCAAAATCTCGCCAATAAGTTTAAACAACTCATTCTGTTGTTCAAGATTGATCATTCTTTATACCTCCTTAAATCATTATAATTAAAAGGAATATGAACATTCCACTTTTTTTCTATATCCTTAAAGTCCTCGGAATGCATTCCTGCAATTATGTCTTTTTTTTCATGCTTCGCATTCAATA
>DAISWR010000076.1:0-2962 GCA_036826255.1 Nanobdellota archaeon
CTGAAATTGAGAAAATATTGGAACAGTTGAATAGCTTTAAGAATAAAATGGATGGCGTTGGAAATGTTTGATATAGAAAATATGACAAATCAAAATAGTGAGCTGTAAAGTAAACGTCGCCTAACTAATAAAAAACCGCCTACTTATACTTGTCTTCTCTTGAAACACCACTTCCAAAATTTATGCCACTTGCATCAGCATGATTTCTTATTTCTGTAGCTGCTGAAACTGCTGCTTCGTAAGATACACCAGAAAATCTATCTACATATAATTTTGATATTTGATCGGTATCAATAGGCCAATCTGATGTTGGTCCTTCTGGAAATAAATCCTTTTCCATTAGCTTTCTTCCATAATAATTATTTGGTAGAGGTAATATTGGTTGAGCTTCTATATCACTAACTAATCTTTCATCAATTATATTTTTTGTCCATTCTACAGTTTCTCTAAGCGTTTCTGGCGTTTCTGCTTCTGTACCTAAAACAAGTGAACCATAAACATGAATTCCTTCACTTTTCATAAGCTTTAATGCTAAATAATTGGTTCTAACGCTATCGCCTGGTCCTTTCATATGTTGTAGAGTTTGATCACTTCCTGATTCCAATCCAATATTTACTCTGAATACTCCCATATCTTTGAACTGTTTTGCTAATTCTGGTCTTCTAACTAAATCGCGTGCCTGCGCATATACAAAGAATTGAGGTTCAAATCCCAAATTACTTGGCCTACTTTTAGCAACGTCTTTTACAAATTTACCAAAACTAGAGAAGCTGTCGCACACCTCATAAAGTACATTAGCACCAACTTGCTCATAAGCTGCTTTTGCTTCTTCCCAGAACATTTTAGGAGATGAAAATGAGATATCTAATAACATATCACAATGTTTACAAATATCTTTTCCTTGCCTTGAACATCCTCTTGCTCTGTTCATTGTAGAAACTCCCGTTACTTCTGAACTATGCAACCCTGCAAATTTATTCATATAATTTTTTAAATAAGCATCCCAATGTTCTTTCGGAAAAAGAGTTCTATCAACAACAGGAAAAATATCCAATGCTGATGTTCTTTTCTTAGTTTTATTTAGCTCTGATAAAGTGATGGAGAGTAAATTCTTATCTCTCTGATAGTCGAATCCTTTGATAGAATCACCATCTCTGTAAGTTAAATGGGGTATAGAAGAAAGAGGAATTGTTCCATCTTTAAGAGATTTGACTAACATCTCTAAGGATTCTTCACCATATTCACTTCCAATTACAAAATCAATATAAGGTCTATTGCTTAGTATCTTACCAGATAATTGTGCGGCTTGATCATTTCCAAATACTGTTAAAGCACCAGAGTCTTTTGCAGCTTGTGCTATTTGTAAAGCATTTTGATAAGACGTACTGAGGACACTTACACCAACAAGTCCAGGATTGTACATTTCTATGTCTTTTAATATTTTTTCTTGTGAGTGTACCCCTCCATCTCTCACAATTACTTCTAAATCAGAAACTCGTTGTTTTAGCCATGTACCTAGTGCTAATACACCAAGAGCAGGAAAGCTGTAATCGTTAGCTATCGCTGACATTCCAGGATCATTTCCCGCATTTACTAAGTATACAACATCATTTTTTACTACTTTCATGTAATTAATAAGTAGTAACATGATAATAAAATAAACTTATGATATTTTTGACAAAAGTAAATATTTATATACTTATTATTACATTAGTCTTAATATGGAACAGCAACTCCCAAAATTGGATTATTTTGACAGAAGAACGTTATTTGAATTAGATAAAAATGCAAGAATTTCAGGAACTAGTATCGGTAAAAAGATTAGAAAATCTAAACAATTTGTAGATTATCGCATTAAAAAATTGGAAGAAAATAAAATTTTGAAGGGGTATATAACCGTCATTGATTACTCTAAATTAGGTTATTTGAGTGTGAGAGTCTACTTCAAATTTCACAATCTTACACCAGAACAACAAGCTAAATTAGAAAATGAACTAATAAGAGATAAAGAAGTTTGGTGGTTGGTAACTTTAGAAGGGATTTGGGATGTTGGATATGCGATGGCTGTAAAAAATATATTGGAATTTTATGATTATTGGGATAAAATTATGAAAAAATATAGAAAATTTATAAGTAAAAACTCCGTTGTGGTATATACACATATTAAACAATATCCTAAATCTTATCTTATCGAGGAAAATAATGAACATAATGGAACTTTAGTTGGTGCTTCCAAGAACCAGATTAGATGTGATGAATTTAATCTAAATCTTCTTAGACTAATTGCTGATAATGGAAGAATGTCTCTTTTAGAAGCTGCACAAAAATTAAAGACAAGTCCACAAGTTATAAGAAATCATTTAAGAAAATTAGAAAAAGAAGGAATAATTCAAGGATATCGGGCATTGATTGATGTTTCATCTTTAGGCTATCGCTACTACAAATCTTATATTAATTTATTACACACAGAAAAATTAATGGAATTAGAATATTTTTGTAAAAGACATCCTAATATTCTTAACGTTAATCGAACTGTTGGCGGGAGAGATTTTGAGATAGAGTTACAGGCCAAATCTTTTGACCAGTTTGATCAGATTATGAAAGAGATTAGAACTAAATTTGAAGGGATGATTGATGATTATGAATTTGTAATAGCTAGAGAAGAGAAAAAAATGGTCTATTTTCCATTTGAATAAATTATTTGCTACTTAATCTAATCAAATCCAACCATCTATTTTCTCCTAAGTCTAAATTAACTCCTGCTCTTTCAGAAGGCACTTCATCAGTAGTTGAATGATTTTCTATAAAATTATGTTGAATTACTATTGCCGTCATTAATATGGGTGCAGACCATAAAGCTTTCAATCCTCTAAAGTCTAAAATAGGTGACGCTAACTTAACAGCTCACAAAATAGAAACATTTATATACCACAGGTAAATGATTATATACTTGAGGTAAATA
>DAISWR010000077.1:0-2711 GCA_036826255.1 Nanobdellota archaeon
GTCAACATAAATCACCTCTATTTTCCCTGGGAATAGCCTAGCTATTCCTAGGGTTATATAGTTAAATATTTATACTTAAGTTCTATCTAAAATTATATGAAAACCTTAGTAATTATACTGTTAATATTGGTAGTTTTAGGCCTGTGGTTCTACACAGATGCTACAAAAGGTGTAATAAAAACAGCAGGTCTTGTAACTAAAGAGGTTGGAGAAGACCTAGGCCAAAAAATATCAGAAAATGTAGAAGAGAAACTAGAAGAAAATAATCTTAGTAAAGAACTAAAAGATCTGCTACCTTCTTAATCATAATGACTTTAAATCTCATAGGAATAGGCATAAATAACGAGAAAGACATTACAATAAAAGGGCTAGAAGTAGTTAAAAAATGCAATAAAGTATATCTAGAAGATTATACCTCTGTACTAAACTGTTCCTTAAAAGACTTGGAAAGAGAATATGGTAAAAAAATAATTCCAGCAGACAGAGATTTAATAGAAAACAAAGATACTATACTAAAAGAAGCCAAAACATCAGAAATAGCCTTGCTTGTCATAGGAGATATATTCTCAGCAACAACACATATAGACTTGATGTTAAGAGCTAAAAAACTAGGCATAAAAGTAAATTTAATTCATAATACATCAATACTAAACGTAGTTGGTTCATTAGGATTATCACTCTATAAATTTGGCAAGATAACATCAATTCCATTTGAAAATGAAAACGTAGAAGCCCCTTATGACATAATAAAGAATAATCAAATGATTAAAGCGCATACTTTGATTCTGCTTGATTTAAATCCAAAAGAAAAAAAATTCATGGCTATAAATGAGGCTATAACCTATCTAAATAAAGTAGAGCTAAAAAGAAGAGAAAAAATCTTTACAGATCAAACTTTACTCATAGCCTGCTCAAAATTAGGAACAGAAGAGCAAATAATAAAAATCGGTAATCCAAAAGAAATTCTTTCCTACAACATCAAACAGTATCCTTCATGTTTGGTTATACCATCAAGCTTGCACTTCATAGAAGAAGAAGCTTTGGAAGAATATAAATGATAGGGTATATTAAAAACAATAGATTAAAAGTAATACTAAAGCCATCTGCTAAAGAGGATAAAATAGTTGGATATGATAAAGATAAAGATGCCTTATTAGTAAAAGTAAAAGCTAAACCCCAAGACAACAAAGCTAATCTTTCTTTAATAAGGTTAATAAAAAGAAAGTTTAAAAAAAGAGCAATGATAATTAAAGGACTAAAAAGTAAAGAAAAGATATTAGAAATTTATTAAGAACGCAATCTGAGAAGTAAATGCACAAGCTTTATAAATTGATTTTCTCGGCAGATTGTGACAAAGGACAAGAATAAGGAAACTGGCAATGAGAACTATAAAAAATTCGCATGGGGGGATAGGAGGCATAGCTACAGAGGGCATAGAGATGCTTAATTATGTTAAGTCTGCGCAGCATCATTTTCTAACCCTGATTCATAGAGATGTTAACCACGTCCGGGATTATATATCTAATTCTCCAAATACCTCAACACATTATTTGCAGGTCACAAAAAACTCCACAGAATTAAAAGAAGGAGTCAGAACTATGGAAGATTTATACTTTAAATATGAGGACAAAATAAGCCTAATTGAAAGAATTATAGAGAAGGAGCAACCAGACATAGCCTTTTGTTCTGGATCTTTTTATTATCCGTGGCTATTAATGCAGGCTTCTAAAAACAAAGAATTGCCTATTTCAGTTAGGTATGCGGGTATAATTGAAAAAGAAGAAAAAGAGCAATTATGGATAGAGATGGGAAAGGACTTCATAAATAAAGATTATATATATTTCTTTCCTTCTGAACACGCTAAAAATGCGCTGGAGAAAATCCATGATATTTCTTTGCCTTACTCTTATATTTCTCCAAATGGTATAAACAGCTCTTTTTTTAATGATAAAAGCAAGAAAGTTAATTCCGGAGAATTTAATATAGCTTTTGCTGGAAGGCTTGCTCCGATAAAAAATCCAGAATATCTGGCAATTTTGGCCTCTGCCCTTAGAAAAGAGGGGATTGAGGCAAATTTGTTTGGTCTTACTGATTTATCCTCTGTAGGGAACTCGCCATATCAAAGAAGTGTTCTAAATGCTTGGAGAGAAGAAGGTATTATACTCATTGACTTCATGGACTACAATAACCTAGCAGAGTTCTATCGCTCCTGTAGTTTAATTGTTACCCCTTCGCATTTTGAGACTTTTGGGAATGTTCCCTTAGAGGCAATAGCATCAGGAACACCTGCGATAATAAATAAAGAAGTGGGGGTTAAAGAGGCTTTTTATGAATTAGGGCTAAGCGATCTGGTTTTAGACTTCAATGACATGGATTCAGTTATAAGAAAAGTCAAAGAAATAAAGAATGAAAAGAGAGTTACCAGCAAAGAAGTAGTTGAAAAGATAGCTAGAGACTACAATTGGAGCACGATAATAGAAAGGAATTTTTCTATAATAGAAGAACACCTAAAAGTTAGGCGAGCAAAGGTAGGCTCAATTTAGATTGAAGACATAGAAACAAATATAAGTTTAAATTACTGAAAAACTAGGTGGTTTATGTTGATTTCATAATCTTTGTAGCTTCTTTATTCTTATTATTAAAAGGCTCAGATTATCTGGTAGAGTCTGCTGCAATACTAGCAAAAGCATTCAATATATCAGAATTTGCGA
>DAISWR010000078.1:0-2696 GCA_036826255.1 Nanobdellota archaeon
ACCATTTGGTAACCAAAAAGTTTATAAGGACCCTTTAGTAACCAGTGATATGAAAACAGTGATAGCAATAGAAAAAACAAACTTAATAGAGACTAACGAAGCGTACCAAAAAATACTTTACTGGTTTTTTTCTTTTCCTAATAAAGAGATTGGTCTTAGTGAATTAGCTAAAGAATTGAAAATATCAAAGACAACAGCCAACAAAAAAATAAATAGATTAGTGAAAGAAGGTTTCTTGAAAAAAGAAATTATAGGAAAATCATGGAGACTTTCGTGTAACACAAACCACATATATAATAAATCAAAAAAAATAAGCTATAATCTCTCTATGGTTTATGAATCAGGGATTGTTGATAAAATAATTGGAAGATTTAACAATGCCAAGGCAATCGTACTATTTGGCAGCTACAGAAAAGGTGACGATAATGAAAAAAGCGACATAGACATTGCTGTAGAAACATTAAATGAAAATGGTACAAGAATAGAAGAATTTGTTATTATAAAAAAATTTGGTTATAGAAAAGATGTTAAAGTTAATCTTTATATATTTGTTAGGGATAAAGTAAATACGAATTTATTTTCAAATATTTCCAATGGCATTGTAATTAATGGATTCCTAGAGGTAAAAAAGTTAGCATAAGAAAGAAAAATCCCGATAAGGAAAAGGCTTTAAGCATCATCAATGCAGCAGAAGCTGATATGGATTATACATTAAGTCTGCAAATATCTGATAAGTCTGCAAATACAATAGTTAGAAATGTTTATGAATCTTTTAGAATGCTTGGAGAAGCTTTGTTAATAATTAAAGGTATTGAACCACTAGACCACATTATATGTATAAAGGAATTACTAGACCTTGATATAGAAACTTCTAGGCCTATAAATCTAATTGATAATCTTAGGAGATTAAGACATAATATTAATTATTATGGTTATAGAGCCACAAAACTTGAAGCAGAAGATACAATTTCTATAGCAAAAAGCTGTTTTACCCCTATACTAGAAAAAGTTAAAGAGATCATACTAAAGAATTAAATTTCTAAAACCTGTGTAGGCTAAACCTTCAGGCTAACCACCTTGCTTATACCATCACTCTGCATGCTAACACCATATATCTGATCCGCATCTGTAATAATGGAGTCATTGTGGCTTATTACAATATATTGTGCCTTGCTGGAATACCTTCCTATAAACTCTGCTAATTTCTGGGAATTCTTCTTGTCTAAAGCAGCGTCAACCTCATCAAATAAATAGAAAGAGGCTGGCTGGTGTTCCTGTATAGCAAATATAAAAGCCAGAGCTGTCAGTGTTTTTTCTCCTCCTGACAATCCAGTAATGTCCATAAATTTATTGCCGCTCAGCCTTACCTTGATCATTACACCGTCTTCAAAAGGATTTTCCTCATTCTCAACTTGCAAGAAAGCATCGCCTTTAATAGACAGCTGAGAAAAGATATTTCTAAAGCTTCCATTTACTGCATCAAAAGTCTTCATAAACAGCTCTTTTTTATTTCCTTCTATCTCCATCATCAATTTTAAGACATCTTCTTTTTCATCCCTTAATTTAGAAGCTTTATTTGTCAATTCTTGATATTCTTTTTCAATGCCCTCATAAATTTCCAAAGCCCTCATGTTAATATTGCCCATTTGGTTAACCATCCTTTCAAAATCCCTTATCTGGTTCTTGAGCTCCTCAATACCAGGACCTTTCCTTAGCTTAGCATCTTCATAACCCTTAAATTCAAACATAAGGGCTTCTAACTCTGCTATGATCTTAGCCCTATCCAAATTAAAATTATTAACTTTGCTCTCTACAGCCTTAATTTTTTCACTTTCCTTAGCTATGCCAACCTCTTCTTTTTGCACTACCTCAGCTAATTTATTCCTTTTATTAAAGAGATTTTTATAATTGGCGTAAAATGTTTTTTCTTTTCTCTCTTGCTCATTCAATAATGTTCTTTGTTCTTTTAAGTCATTATCCAGCCTATTGGCTTCTTCAGAGAAATCTTTTTGCTCTTTCTCCTGCTCCCTTAAGATCTTATCTATTCTTTCTCTTTCAAGATTAATCAAACTAGATTGATTATCAATATTTTTGACATCACCTTCCAACTTAATCAGTTCTTCCCTAACCAGATATTTTTGCTCTTCAAACTTACCCAAAGCACTACCACTTTTAGATTTAGTTATGTTTTCAATAAGGCTATCTCTTCTTGCTTTAGAATTACCCAATTCTTTACTCTTTCCATCAACCTCATTGGCTATTTTATTAAAATTAACCTCTAATTCCTTTAATCTTTTTGTTAATTCTTTTTTCTTTTCTTTCAGTTCACTTGAATCAAACTTTAACCCCAATGTATTCTCAATCTTTATTATATCCCCTTCAAGAATTGATTTTCTCTCTCTGAAACTCGTTATCTTTTCTTCATTATTAATTTTTTTCTGCTCTAAATCATCAACAATATTCTTTAATCTCTTAACTTCATCTTCAACATCTTTTACAGTATCATCTTTTTCCTTAAAGCTTATACCTAAATTCCTTCTTCTATACCCTCCAATCATAGCTCCGCTCGGCTCTATTAAATCACCATCTAAAGTAACCATCCTAGCTCTTCCAACTCCTAATTTCCTACCCTGCTCTATGCTATCAATAACAATAGTGCTGCCAAAAACATAACTGAATGCATTGCTAAACTTCTT
>DAISWR010000079.1:0-2690 GCA_036826255.1 Nanobdellota archaeon
TTCGGCATCGTTGCACTAAAAATCAAGTCTTCCCTTTGGTCAGACGAATATAACACAAATTATACGCAATCAAACTTTTAATTTACAGGGGGTGCAGGTGCGTTGCTGATGCAACAGATAGCCTTTCGCTAATCGCTCAAGGTTTTACATCCCGCCACTCTCCCCACTCACCACCCTTTAACGAACGCAAAAATTTTCTAAAACGAAGTTGGGGGCAGACGAAACGAAAACGAACCAAAAGGTTTATAAATAAGATAATCTTACCAATAATATAAACTTATAGGAGGATAAAAATGGAAAATATTGAAATAACAAGTATGAGCTCAAGGGGACAAATAGTAATTCCTCAAAGCTTAAGAGATAGGCTTAAAATACACGAAGGAGAAAAATTTGTAGTTATCGGAGAGGATAACACTATTATCTTAAAGAAACTTGAAATGCCTTCTTTTAACGGAGTAGATAAATTACTTAAAAAAACAAGAGAGTTCGCAAAAAAGAAAGGATTAAAAGAAGCAGATGTATCTGAAGCTATAAGCGAAGCAAGAAAAAGATGAGAATAGTTTTAGATACGAATGTATTTATCTCTGGAATATTTTGGGAAGGCAATTTCTGCTCTCAAATTATAGACAAGTGGAAAAGAGGGAAGTTTCAACTAGTGAGTTCTCCTAAACTTATTGAAGAATTAGTTAAAACTCTTAAGAGCTTTAAGATTTCTATGCCTGAAGAATTAATTGAAGAGTGGAAGAATGTTATTATAGAAAACTCAATAATGGTAGATCCACTTGTAGCTATAAAAGCAGTAAATGACGATCCAGAAGACGATAAATTCATAGAGGCTGCTGTTTACGGAGAAGCAGATTTTATTGTAAGCCAAGACAAGCATCTTTTGAAGCTGAAAGAATACAATAAAATAAAGATTTTAAAGCCAGAAGAGGCTGTTTTGATTATTTCTTAGCTATTTTCCATAGAAAATTGAAATACTGCTTAAAACTCTCTGCAATTCGCCTATTTTTTATCATAAAAACAAATGGTTTTTCTTCCCATAGAAAAATATAGACATAATCCTCAAATATATCAATCGCACTCGGGCTTATATATCCTTTTGGCATATACTTAACTTCTGTATTTTTCTCTTTTTCCCGGTCTTTGCCTAATGTTTCTCTAACAGAACTGTCTAAAAGAATTTTGAGTTTTTGTTTCTTCTGCAAACTTTTTAAGTTCATATTTGTTAAGAAAATTCTAAGAGATTCGGTTGCATAAGGTTGTTCTGAAAAACCCAAAACATAGATTGTTTCCTCTTTAGGACAATCATCTATTATTTTCTTAAATGCTGTTTTAAACCCTTCAAATCCTTCAAAAACAGCAGTATTCGTTCTAAACTTTTTTTCTTCTTTAAGTTTCTTGAGTTCTGGCACTAATTCTTCAATCTGCTTTTTTCTTTCTTCTTCTTTCTCAAGAAACTTTTCAGGTGGAGAAGCATTAAAGGATTTCCCCTCTTTTTGAACGATATAGCTTACTAATCCTTTTGAGATTAAAGAGTTTAAAGATTCATACACTCTCGAGTTTGAAATTCCAGTTTCTTTGATTATAAGCCCTGTTGTAATATTTGGGTTTTTCAATAAGAATAAGTAAATAGTTGCTTCGTTCTTTGATAATCCTAATTTGACTAACTTTTCTTGCATAACTTCGTAAATATCTGCAACTATTTAAATGTTTCTCCTGATAAGGAGAAATAAGATATAAAAGAAGGCTTGTTATTACTTTATTGTGCTAAAAACACGACGGAGAACAAGAAAATGGAAGAACAACCGAAGATTTCACCGCAAGTATTGAATGAAAAGATTAGAGCATTTGCTTTTTCAGATAGTTATGACTTTACACCAAATAATCTGGTTAGATTAGAAGAGCGTATCAGAGACAATAAAAGAATTCATCAATGCTTAGCATTTCCCTATAATTGTTATTTTAAAGGACTAGAGGACATAAGAAGATTATTACCTCATAAAGGAGCTTTTTCAGACAAAGAACGATTGGATGGCTTGCTTGAGGAGGTGCTTCCTATTTTTGATACTCCCTTCTTTTCTCAATTTTGGGAATATAACCAAGATTATCACGCTATATTTATCTGTGGAAGATCCAAAGAAGTTCCAGCGATTTTATTAGAAATGGATATAAGAGACAGCAAAGGAATAGTAAATTATGCTTCTTTGAATCTGAAAGCCGAAAGAATAACTTATGATTATCCATCGCCACCAAAACAAACAAATAGACGAGAGGCTATACCCTTTGATTATAATAATGGTTTGTGGATATTAACTAGTAAAACATAACTATCTTCTTTTTAGAAAAAAGAAGCAAAAAACTACTGCCCCAAACTAACTACTAACTAAACTCTAAATGACTAACGAAAATTTTTGCACCTGCACCCCCTAACCCCCAATATACTCTGCTTCGCAGTTTATTTATTATTAAAATTAAAAGTTTGACTTCTCGCTCATTCAATCGCTCCGCAATTTGTGGGTTGCCTTCAAATTGCTCTGCTCAAGATTTCACTCAACCCTGCTAGCCTCTTCGCTCCAGCCAGAAAACTCTTCGAGTTTTCGGGTCGCTCAAGGGGCAGGGGCGTATAACATAATTATAAGTAATATTACTCAGGCACTTTTTGTCCCCAAAGAATTCCATCTAATTCA
>DAISWR010000080.1:0-807 GCA_036826255.1 Nanobdellota archaeon
TCTTTTAATGCTTGATGCAGATGTCGAGCTTGATCCAAACTGTTTGAAAGAGATGATTAATGTTGCCTTGGAAAACCATGGTGCAGCAATAATCGGCGCTAAATCATATTACTTTAATGAAAAAAATATTCTCCAGGACATTGCTAGAAAGTATAATCCATACAAAGGCAGCCTTGTTAGGGAAATTGGGGGGATAGAAGATAAAGGCCAATTTGAAACAGTAAAAGAAGTGAGCTATGTTTGGGGGGGATGTTTGTTGTTTGACATAAAAAAAATGAAAAATGTTGGTAGGCTAGACGAGAGATATTTCCTTTTTTATGATACAATGGATATACAGATTAGAGCACAAAATTTAGGCTATAAGGTATTTTATGCTCCCAAAGCTAAACTATGGCATAAAGTTAGCAGATCACAAAGTAGTAACAATTACTTTGATTATTATTCTATAAGAAACAGGCTTTTATTAGTTAAAAAATTCAATACACCTGTGCAAAAATTCATTTTTTACATTTATTTTTTATTTTTAGCCTTACCATTTAAAACAATTAAAAATCTAATAGAAAAAAAAACTAGCACTATAAAGTGGAATTTTAAAGGTTTATTTGACGCCTTTCTTGGAAGATGGGGGCGAAAGATAATCCCATAAAAATAATCTGTCTAAAATGTTTTTAATTAGATGATTCTTCTTTCTGATTCTAAACTTGTAAGAAGGGAACTCTAAATATAATAAAAAAATAAGTAAAAACAGTTAATAAAATTAAGGCCTGAATGCCTAATCGGGCTGATGTTCAAATAAAAAAATGACCT
>DAISWR010000080.1:817-2668 GCA_036826255.1 Nanobdellota archaeon
CGAAACAATAGATTGCGCTGATGACCCAATTACTGAAGATATATCATGTTATTGTGGATCCCGACTAAACAGGCTGTCCGATAATTCATAAGTTTTATAGGTAAGCAGACTACAAAATTAAAGAGGTGATATTTTATGAGTTATATACAATCATTTAAAGGACAGACTTGGTTAATGCCCCCAAACATTGAGGAGCTTATTCCTGAAGATCATATTTGTTTTTTGGTTGAGAGTTTTGTTGAATCCTTAGATTTATCTTCTTTTGATCAACAATATGCTGGTGCTGGACACCCAGCATATCATCCAAGAGTATTGCTAAAATTAATGGTTATTGGTATATTAGATAAAGTTCGTTCCTCTCGTATGCTTGCAAGAAGTGCAAGAGAGAATATTGTGTATATGTATCTTGCAGAGAAACTAACCCCTGATTTTAGGACAATTAGTGATTTTAGAAAGAATAATCCAAATTTAGTAAAGACTGCTTTTAAACACACCGTAACAATTGCCAAGAATGAAGGTTTATTGGATTTATCTATTCTGTCAACAGATGGAACAAAGATAAAAGCAAATGCAGCCAACAAACGGATAATTAGTAAAGAAGAACTTTTGTTCTTACTAAGTTTTGTTGAGAATGAACTTGAAGAATGGGCAAAACAAGATACTCTTGAAGATGACTTTTTTGGCAATCTTCGTGGAAGTGATCAGCTTCCAGAGAAGAGTAAAAAGAAGATGCAAAAAGCAGTAAGATATTACATAGATAAAACAAAAAAGAAAGGTAAGAATGTTAAAGAGCAAATAAAATATAAACTTAAACGAGCTCAAGATCAAATTGTAAAGAATCCAAAGCTCAATAAGGTAAGTATAACCGATCCTGAAAGTCGTTTTATGATGAATAAGAAAGGAAAATTAGAGTTGTCTTATAATCCCCAACTGACTGTAGATAAACATGGATTTATTTTAGCTAATGATGTATGTCAAGATACAGTTGATAACTTTCAGTTGGAACCACAAGTTATAGAAACAAAGAAAAACGTAGGAAGAATCCCTAAAGGAACCCATTGGAATTTTGATAATGGGTATTATGGTTGGAATAACATTGCATTATTAGAAAGGGAAAACATTGACGCTTATATCCCTGATCAAGAGCTAGCACAGAAAATAAATAAAAAACAAGTTTATCAAGATACCTTAAGTTATAATCCAGAAAAAGATATATTCCTTACCCCTGAAGGTAAGGAATTTACATTTCAATACAAATATTTTGATAAAACAAAAAAAGGAAGGTTAATGAAGGTATATGTAATGAGAGAGAATAATAAGATAGTCAAGACTATAAAAGTAAGTCCGTATTATCCAGAAAGAAAAAGAATGAAGATTAAAATGCGAACTGGTAAAGCAAAAGAGGTTTACAATATACGTGCACAAACTGTTGAACCAGTAATAGGCGATTTCAAAGAGAATAAAGGAATGCGAGCATTCCTTACAAGGAGTATAGAAACTGTTAGAACAGAATTTAATTTAGTATCGATAGCACATAATTTAAGGAAGATAACAATAAAAAAACAATTAAATAGAGATGGATTTTTAGAAAAAATAAAGGTTCTATGATTTTAATTAAAATAATAATACTAAAAATTTAATAGTCGGACAGCCTGTAAATGGTTGTCCTTCGGACAACTTTTTTGCTTCGCAAAAAAGCGGGGTTTCTATCTAATCCGTGTCTTACTGGAGAAAATCAAATCCATGCTTTATCTCCTGATTTCGAATATAGGTCCTTGTTTTTTCAACATCCGAGTAACCAATACTTGCAGCAAACTTTCCTCTGCTCCAAAGATGTCCTTGTGGATATCT
>DAISWR010000081.1:0-2628 GCA_036826255.1 Nanobdellota archaeon
ACAAAAGCGTGATGTTGTTGAACTCTCAAGGATAAAGTTCATTGGTTCGCATTTCCTGCGGGGGTTTGCAGGTGCGGCTCAACAACGGAATAAATTTATGCAGGTGAAGACGTTTGAAGAGGCGAGAGCGTTCGTGAGGTCGTTGATTGCATAACTTTCAAGAGATAAACTTGGAAGGGTTTGGCAGAATGCCCTCTGTGTCAAAACACGACGCTCGGCAAGCGATCCTCGCAAGAAATACTAAATTATTTTGCTAAAAATTTCTTGCAAATCTCAATAAGCAAGGGTTTAACTTTTTCCTTAAATTCTTCAAATTCCGATTCTTTATATAACTGAATGGCAAGTTGTTCTATTTTTTCGTCACTCTCAAAGAATTTTCCCTTTTGAAGAAGGTCTAACTTTTCGTTAATCAATCCTATTAAATCTTTTTTGATAAGCGATGAATTTTTTATCTTTTCAACAATCTCATTTACGTCTGCTTTAAGAGAATCTTTTATCAAAAACAAGTCAAACAAGTCTCTTTCCTGAAGTTTTTTTCTTGTCAAGGTTGCTCTATATTTCTCTAAAGTAATCTCCTTTAGCGAATAACTCATGACATTGAAACTTTTTATGTCAAGTCCGAGCGTAAATAATAGCTCTTTTGAGTCAAATAAATCCGTTATTGCCTTGACTGAAACTTTTTCTGGAGAGCTATTCAATTTTTCTATAAAGTTTATCTCGACTTTTATATACTTATTATCGGTGTAATATACTTTGAATGTGTAAACCGTTCTTCCGGTTAACATTTTACAATATCTCTTATTGCTTCTATCTATGCTAAAATCAAGCCCTAGAACCTCCGCAATCTCTTTTAATTTGGGGACAAAAGAATCAAGAAAAGCCTTAACTTTCCTTTCTCTTGCACTTCTTGTTAACTCTCTTAAAGATCCTGAATATTTATACACAAAATCTAAATCTTCCGAGAATCGATGATATTTAAGATAATTTCTTGAAAGCAATGTTCCACCCTTAAAGATTAGTTCAGCTCCAAGACCTTTTTTCTCAAACTCTGCTAAAATCAAAGTTAAAAGGAGGTCTTTCTCCAATATGTCTTCATGATTCTTTAGATTAAGATTAATCTTCAATTGTTCTATGTATTTTCTTATATTGATTTCTTGCCAACCCATTTTGGATACCTCTTTAAGTATTCCCGAGTATTTTTTACTCTTATTAAATCATTAGTTTCTCCAAGATAAACTTTATCTAAATAGGTTTTTGCAGGATCAGAGTAAAAGTAACTTACGTTATTCTTAGTCTTTGATTCCTTTAATCCGAAAATAAGATTTTCTTTGGTTTTTATAAATTTTATATTAAGACCGACTATTTTTCTCTTACCGCTTATTCTTGTATTGATTATATTTATTATGTTGGGTGTTTGCCATGTCTTCCCCTGTTCATAAATCGCAGTATTAAGACCGAGATACCACTTTATCTTTTCTTTATTTAACGCACTAAAGGCAAGTTCCCTATCTGAATAGTTGCAGAATCCCCTTTCTTTTTCGTCATATGAATTGATGTAGTAATATCCCAAGAATATTCTTTTTATGTAATTGTGCTTAGATAAGTATTCAATAATTTTCTTATGATTAACTCTAAATTTAAGCTTCTTATACTCTTCCAACAAATGCAGGATTTCGTATTTTTTGAATATCTTTCCCCGGTTTAGCAAGGCTTCATGGATAGCATTTACCGCTTTCATAAATAAGTGATCATATTATCGTATATAAATCTTTCGTGCTGTTTTAAAAAAAGGCACTTTCTGCCTATTTCTGAAACAAGGCAAATATCCACAATTCATATTTTAGAATAGCTGTCAAGAACCACCTACTAAAGTAGGTGGCGTGTTGTGGTTCTTGATGTAATACTTTCATATTCAGAACAAAGGGATTAAGGAATGCAACTGGGAGCAAAACGCCGACGGAATACCCACACGCAAACTTTCATATTCAGAACAAAGGGATTAAAGAGGTCTTTAGCCGATATCTTTTAGCACAAGAATCGTTTTTTCTTTCAGTTCTTTGATATCTTTTTGCACGATATCCCATACCAGTTCCCAGTCTACATTGAAATAGGAATGAATAATAACATCTCTTGTTCCTGCAATCTTTTTCCATTCTATATTCGGGTGCTTGCTTTTTGTTTTTTCAGAGATATTTTTTACCGCTTCTCCGATTACCTCTATTCTCCTTAATGTAGCATCTTTAACATCATTATTTGACATAAACACTTGTTTGGATAAACTGCGCGTAGACCTCTCTATATTTGAGATAGCATCTAAGATGTGCCGTATATAAACCGAGTCGTCTTTTTTCATAATATTCTTATTTGTTCTCTTTTTATATAGGCTTTTAAATACGGATTAATCGATTTATAGGTTATAAGGTCAACTTTCTTTTTTAGTTTATTTTCGAGGTCCATCTTTACTCCCACAAAATTAAACAAGCCCATTCCTTTCTTTGGTTCAATGATGATATCAATATCACTCTCTTTTTTTTGTTCTCCTCGTGCGTAACTCCCGAATACGCTCGCCCTCTTTATCCCATTCTCTTTTAGAGTTTTAACTATTTTCAAAGTCATCTTATCTTTCTT
>DAISWR010000082.1:0-2493 GCA_036826255.1 Nanobdellota archaeon
ATGAAACCTGACTTTACAAGTTATCTGATTTCTCGTCTATAACCTATAGTTACTAACTCATTCATATTATTAGTTAATTTTATATTATACAGAATAGAAAGATATATAAAGTATAGTTACTAACTAATACAATGGTATATTTGTTTTCAAAGATAGTCAAATGTAAAAGGTATTATTATCTGGGAGAAAATAAAAGCATCAACGGACAAAGCCGTAGAATTTCAGAAACCTATCTTGGCTCTGCAGATAACTTAAAAAGATTTTTAGAAAGTGATTCTTCCCCTAAAGAAGTGGAATCTTTATCCTATGGACTTCCAGTCGCGCTTTTGAATCTTTCAGAAGAAATGGGCTTTGTTAAAATTATTGACTCAAATTGCCCAAAAAGAAATCAGGGTTTAAGTGTTGGAGAACATATTCTTATAGATTTAATAAATAGAATTGATGAACAACAGAGCCACAATAAGCTTGGAAAATGGTTCTCTAAAACAATTTTAAGAAAAATGTTCAAAGTAAAGGATTCTTATCTTTCGTCACAAAATTATTGGAATCATTGGCAATATTTAAATGAAGAAAGAATTGAAAGTATACAGAAAGAATTGCTTCCTAATCTAATTAAAAATGTTGATTTATCTCAAATATTTTATGATCCTACTAACTTCTCAACTTATATCGAAGATAAACATAAAGATAATCCTAAGGCGATGAAACGCCATGCTGTAAACATGGCTAAATATGGCAAGCCAAAAAGTGGAATTAAAGGATTAAGGCAGATTAATTTAGCGCTTCTTGTAACAAAAGATTTTGGGATGCCCTTATGGCATAAAACTTATGAAGGAAACATAAATGATGTTACTTTCTTTAAGAGCTTTATTAATTCATTAATGGATAAGATTGAAATTTTTGCCAAGCAATGCAAAAATATAACAATAATTTTTGATAAAGGAAATAATTCTCCTAAAAATATTGAAAGAGCGGGAAGAGACTTGCATTTTTATGTATTGGGAAGTTTGGCTCCATCGCAGTATGAAGACTTGCTTAAAATTCCTTTAAGCAAATTTGATATTGAATATAAAAACTCGGAAGAATATTTGTCAAGAGCATATGCTTTAAAAAAAGAAGTGTTTGGAAAATCATGCAAAATTGTAATTACATACAATGAAAAGACTGCTTATAATCAAAAAAATAGAACAGAAAGGGCATTAACTAAAGCTTTAACATATCTAGAAAATGCAAAAGAAAAATTAAATGGGTCACAATGGACAGATAGAGATAAAATTCTTATAAGGATAGCAACAAATATTTCTAGATTCTATGCAACAAAACTTGTTAAATGGCAACTATTTAAGAAAGGAAAAAATTTTGTATTAAATTTTGAGGAGAATAAAGAAGAATTATCTATTGCCAGAGACTCTTATGGAAAAAATATTTTGTTTACTGATAATGACTCTCTTTCAAATAAAGAGATTATCAAATCTTATAGTGATAAGGATGTAGTAGAAAGATCCATTAGGCAATTAAAAAATAAACATATTATTAGTTATACGTCGCAATATTGCTGGACAGATGAAAGCTCGAGGGCTCATGCTTTCACATGTGTAATGGCTTTATTATTTTGCTCATTACTAAAGAAAAAGGTTGCAGAAAACAAAATAGATTTAAGCAGGGAAGAAATAATTAATAATTTAGCAGGAATACGCCAGAGCCATATTCTCATGCCTAAATCAAATAAGATACACACGTCAATTGAGAAAATGAACCCCTCACAAAAAAGTTTATATTCCCTTCTAAATTTGAAAAAATATGAGAGTTAGTAACTATTAAGATTTTCTCTTGAAATTTAACTTTATCGAATATAAAATGAGATTTATTAAACTAGTTTACAAGCTAACTTGTAAACTAGGGTTTAATGTGTTTATAAATATTTCCATAGTCATTACTTATAAGTTAATAATAGGTTAAGTTGTTTTTATTATTTTATCTGTCTAGAATATTTAACTTGCTAAGCCATATTTTATTAATAAAGCTCTTGATCTTTCTTCTAATTCTTCTGACCTCTTTAAAACAGTATCCATATCTATTAATGCATCTATAGGCGTTCTTGTTTGAGCTTGTTTTAAAACTTGTAAGGCTTCTCTGGCTCTTACTGCGATATATGTTGGAAGATTAACTTCTCCAACTTCTACTGCTTCGTCAAAGTCTGGTAAGAGCGATGCTAAAGGCATTCTGTTATGACATTCTTTTATGTCGTAGTTTCTTAAAACCATAGAGCAGGGCGAGAAATTGAGGGTTTTTAAGGCTTGGGATTTGAGATTTAATTGAAGGCTTCTTGTTCTATTCCTTCATTGCCTTTATTATCTTCTTGATTTTGGCCTTGATCATTACCTTGGCCATTTTGGGGATTATTATTGCTTCCATTTGGTGCTTTTTGATCCTTTGCTCCCTGAACATCTTGCTTGGCTTTTTCAGTTTGCTTGATAGCTTCCTCAAGTCCTT
>DAISWR010000083.1:0-2478 GCA_036826255.1 Nanobdellota archaeon
AAGATATTATATAAAAGGCCACCAGGAAATATTGGTGGAGTTTATGATATTAACGGTAATTTAATAAGACGTGAAGCTGATGCAAATCCTGATAGTTATAGAATAAGATAAGAAAAAACAGCACCATTTCCAACAACTTATCAGCCATTTGACTCTGATGCAGGAAAAATTCTTTATAAAAGACCACCTGGAAATAGAAGCACAGCTGATGGACCTGATGCAAATCCTGATAGTTATAGAATAAGATAAGAATCTTTTTAAGAAAGACTTGAGCAAAAATTCTGGGATCCTGTGACAATATATAATCCTCCTGCTTAAAAATCAATAAAAAAAACCATTTTTAGAAAAGCGTTCATGGAAAAGTGAGAACCAATGTTCTCATCATCTCCTAATTAAGAAGAATTAGTTATCTTGTTTAGATTTAGATTCTTTTTCAAGTCTTTCTTTTAGTTCTTCAAAATATGATCTTTGGTAAAAACCAACATACCTGTCTATATTTCTTGGATTTTTTATACCTTTTTCAGCCTCTTCTTTTGATACTATTTCGTAAATACCGCCTAATTGTCTATTTTGAATAATAACAACCCCAGCCTCACATTTTCTCTTTTTTTCAAATCTTTTTATTCTTGATAGAATTTCATTTACTTCTTTTGAATTTCTTATTCTTCCTGGATGTATACTGACAAATGCATCTATTGACATAAGTTTATATAATGTATCTTACTTTTTATAATTAACGTTTTTCATCAATATATCTTATAAATGGTTTATTACCAAGACATTTTTCTTCGCAAAATCCTGAGTCTGTTAAAATAGCATATTGTGGTATTTTTCTTAATCTTTCTAGATTTCTGTTGATAATAAAACTTATTTCGTTATTATTTTCTTTTAAACTAATTTTTGTAGCAGGAGTAAATAAAGGCAGGTCTCTATATTTTAAAGCTTTTTCTCCTATGATCAAAATTGGAATTCCGTATGCATCTGACCATGGGGCTCTTAATTTTTTTTCTTTCTCAGTTTCTGAAACTTTTATTCCTCTTTTGTTATAATTACTCGCACCAGATTTTCTTAAAAATAGAGCAATAATCTTTTTTAGTTCTTTCTTGTCATTAAATGGAATATTTAATTCCCACCCAACATCTTCGTCAATGAAATAAGCAATATCGCTTTCGAGTTTTGGATCACTTAAATCTGTGGCAAATTTTCCTAGATCTAAGTATTCTCCAGTCCTTATATCTCTTATTTTCAAACCTTGCAAAATTTCTCCTTGATCATTTCTAATTCTGAATTCAGGATCGTGGATAAATACTCCAACCTTACCTCTTATGAATTTTAGAACTTCTCCTGCAATATACCCTAATCCTGTTAAATCCCTTAACATATCTAGTTTATAAGCTTCTGTTTCATGAATATTAGAGAAAAGAACAGCTTTGTCTGCTTGAGGAAGTTCTGGGTATAAATTATAACCTTTAATTATTGGGCTTAGTTGTCCATTGCTTTCTCGAAATATAAGCAAATCATCTAAACAAGTTATTACTATTTTTCTTTTTTCTTCTGGTATCCCTGTCAAATCCTCTATATTTACCATAAATAAGTAGTAAAATTAATACTATTTAAGTCTTACTATATTTAATCACTATATAGTAATATATCAGAAGCTTATAAATTGGAGAAAGCGCAAAGGATATAAGAAAAAACAACTATTAATGGTTAAAATAAAGGATACAAGACTTTCTTCTCAAAAATTTAATAAATATATTTAATGATCCTTAAGTCTTACATTGCTCTTTTAAACAAATGGCCTAATCAATAATTTAAAATATTTTAGTTGGGATTTGACAATGATCATTAACAAAATTTATATAAATGCCAGAGTATAAGTAAATTGTGAAAATAATCAATGTACTTATAGAAGATAGAATAAAAGAAAAGATATTAAATAAACATAATATAAAAGCATTAGAGATTAAAGAAGTTATTTTAAATAAACCTTTTATTTTAAAGACAAGAAGTAATAGATATATGGCAATAGGATACTATCAAAGATTTGTAACAATTATCTTTGAGATGGTAAAAAATACTGCTTTTATTATAACAGCTTATCCATCTTCAGAAGCACAAAAAAGATTGCATAAAGATAAAAAATGAAAGAAGAAAATAAAATGTCTTTAAAAGAATTAAAGAAATTTAAAGAAGAAAACTTAGAAGTAGGTGAAAGAGCTTTTGAAGTAAACGAAGGTATTTGTAAAGATTGCAAGGAAAAGCTGGTAAAGATAGTAGAAAATAGAAGTATATTTGATGGAACTATTAGTTTTCATATAATAAAATTAAGATGTTTAAAATGTGGCAGAGAATATCTTGATTTAGACCAGGCAGAAAAATATGATTTCTTATTAGCCCTGGAAAAAGCAAGCAAAAAAGAACCTTTAGAAAATATAACAAAAAAAATTGTTGCATAACTATTTAAATTTTATATAT
>DAISWR010000084.1:0-2465 GCA_036826255.1 Nanobdellota archaeon
TAATATAAAACCTAGTGATATTAAAACATTAAAAGATATTAAAAAATTACCAGTTTTAACAAGGAGGGAAGTTTTTGATAACTTTCCTATGAATATAGTTTCGCATTCTTATGTAAAAACACATAAAATAGGATTAACTTTGGGCTTTACGGGAGGTTCTTCAGGAGACCCTTTAAAATTTTATAAAGATAGTCTAACTATGAGCATGTTATTGGCATGCCAATGGAGAGGATGGGGTTATGGCGGTTATGAATTGGGAGATAAGATCGCTTATTTGGGCGGCCATTCTTTAATACCATTTCAAGAGAGTTCTTTAAAATCAAGATTAAACTTAAAGTTTGCTAGTTTAATTAAAAGAATCTTACCTTTATCTTCTTATGAAATGGATAAAGAAACAATGAATAACTACATAAAAAGGTTGAGAAAATACAAGCCAGACATCATAGTAGGTTATTCTTCTGCATTAAAATTTCTAGCAGGATATATGGAAAGTAAAAATATAAAGGATATTAATCCAAAATCTGTCCATTCTACTTCAGAAATGTTGTTTCCTGACCAAAGAGAGGTTATAGAGAAGAATTTCAATTGTGAACTGTTTGATGGTTATGGCACAGGAGAGGCTATAGTATCGGCGTTTGAATGTGAGAAACATAATGGCCTACATTTAACAGCAGAAACAGGAATAACAGAAATAGTTGATGGTGAAGTCCTAGTAACAAGTACTCTAAATAGAGCAACACCATTTATCAGGTATAAGGTGGGAGATAGGTCTAAGTTTATAGATAAAAAATGTTCCTGTGGAAGATCATTACCTTTGATAGACCATATCAAAGGAAGGGTTGGAGATTTTTTAATAGGTAGAAACAATAGAAGGGTGGCTACAACAGCTTTAACTCTAATGTTTGGTCAGGCAAAAGTAAGAGAATATCAATTAGTTCAAGAATCTAAAAATAAGATTATAATAAAAATAATAAAAGATAGCGGTTATTCGGATAAAAAAACAGATTATATTTTAAATTCGCTAAGAAGATGGCTGGGAAAGGGAATAAACTTAGAAATACAATTTACTGATAAGATTCCTTTAACAAAAGCGGGGAAAAAATTAGTTTTAGTTAAAAATATTTAGTATATTATAAAAATAATGGAAAGAAGTCATGAAATATGATTATGTGGTATAATAAAGAACTGGGCGAGAGAATACATAAATTAGCATTTAATAAAGTTAGGTCTTTAGTTTTAGGTTCTGTATTGGAAGTTGGAGGCTCGTTTGAGTTTAATAAAAGTTATAAGCATATAAATTCATTTAAAATTTCTTTAAAAAATAAGTATGATACGGTAATATTACATTCTATATTTTCTAATGATAATCTAAAAAGAGCTGTAAAAATAGCAAAAAAGAGGGTAATTATTTTTGAACCAAATAGACATTCTCTTGATGGCTTAATAGAACGCCTTAAGGGCAGGAAATTTGGAAATAAGGTTACTGTAAAAGGCAGAGTAGACTCTACTACATTAATTCCTAAATATATTTTAAGAATATTTCCAGTTAAACCCTATGGCCTATTAAGCAGATTAGAGAAGTTTGGCAGGTCTCCTTTGAAGATTTTTGCTAGAAGCAAGATAGTTGTATTGGATAATTATCAATATTTAGTAAAATCCCATTTTGATGAGTTTGGGGAAAAATGGATTGAAGATATGGATGAAACAATGAAGATGCTTTATGAAAGAGCAGAAAAGACAAATATAAATTTTTTAGATGTTAAAAAAGGAGACAGATGTTTGGATATTGCCTGTGGAAGAGGGACATTAGCAGGAATGATGAGTGAATTGGGTGGGATTTCTACAGGTGTTGATATTAATCCAAAAATGTTGAAGTTAGCTTCAAAGAAATATAAAAAATGTAAATTTGTAAAGGCTTTTGCAGAAAAACTACCATTTAAAGATAATTCTTTTGACAAGATTACTATTGGTGCTGTTACAGAATATACAAATAATCCTGAGGCTTGTGTAAGAGAGGTTTATAGGGTTTTAAAACCAGGAGGATTTGCTGTATTTTGGATAGCAAATTATCCAGCTTTACTTAGATTAAGGTTATGGATAAGTGACAGATTGCCTAGGAGCAATATAGATCCAAGAAAGAGGGAGGCATTCCTAAGACATAAAAATAAATATGGCTATAAAGTTTATAAAAGAATTTTAAGAAAACTAAGTATTCCTATTGTAAAAGCAAAACCATTTAGACTATTTCATTCTATTTATCCTTCACAAAAATCAGTATTCTTTAAGGAATATTTTTTACCAGGGTCATTATTCTTAGAAGATAGATTGAATAAAATACCCTTACCACCCCAAATTGGCAGCACTGTTATGATTAAAATAACTAAATAACTAACCCCAAACGCTTAGAACTAATACAGCTAAAAGAATTAAAGATATTCCTAAAGTCTTGTAATTATTCATCTTTT
>DAISWR010000085.1:0-2458 GCA_036826255.1 Nanobdellota archaeon
AGAAGATGTAAACCTCATTGATGATGAAGCAAATCCTACTTTCCTAGCAGACAAAACAGGAGTGTTTAAATTCAGCTTGGTTGTATTTGACAGCCAAGGACTACAAAGCAATCCAGACACAGTAACAATAACAGTAACAGAGGAGATAATCCCTCCTATTGATGGAAAAGCGACAGATATCCATAAATTTACAATTTCCTCAGCATTCGTACAAGAGCAGGATAACATCCTTATTGTATACGCAAAAGTAAGGAATAGAGGAAATAACAGAGAAAATGTAATCCTTACAGCAACATTACTGCCTACAGGAGAAACATTCTCAAAGAAAACGCAAATTGAGCTGAAAGAAAATAGTTATGAAGTGTTCTACCTAAACAAGCCTGAAAATACAGAAAATGCAGTGATAAAGTTGGAAGTAAACAACAGGAGAGACAGCGACGTATATTACCTTCCTTTGGAGGTCTAGGCACTACCGAAAGGTTTATATATCTATTCATAACTAATGAATAACAACACAATCAACAAACCATATATGGGGGTTAGAAATAAAATGAAAAAATTACTAAGTATAATGTTAGTATTTTTGGTTGCACTTAGTGTAATGCCTTTAGCTAAGGCACAAACAAGCAGCCTATCCTTTGACGAAATTGAAGTTGAAGGAACAACTGTTGTTCAAGACAACAGTGTTGTAGATGTAGCAGTTGTAAAGGATCTGACTGAAAGTTCAGAAACTTACTTACCTATAAGGGTAAGATTAAGTGCTACAGCAGACATTGAAGACCTAAAAGTATCTGCATGGATTGGTGGATATGAGTATGGCGTTCCTAGAGACACATCAGAACCATTTGACATCACTACATACGGAACAGAAGCAGTTAAGTCTGTGGTATTAAAACTACCATTACCTAAGGACTTAGAGTCTTCAAAAGAGTACAAATTAAATGTTGAGGCTTTCAACAATGAAATAAGCTTAAAAAAAGAAATCAGGCTTAATGTTGAAGGGAAAAGACATTTAGTGGATTTATTTGATGTTATTGTAAGCCCTGGTTTAAGCGTTGATGCAGGAACTCCTGTTATCGTTAAAGCTAGAGTTGAAAACTTGGGGGATAGAGCTGAAGAAGACATCAAAGTTACAGCTAAAGTTAGTTTAGTTGATAACACTGGAAACACTGTAGTTGTTTCAGATTCTGACTTTATTGATGAGTTAGTGCCAAGATCTCAGGAAAAAGATGAAGATGAGGCAAGTTCAACTTCAACTGATGACCTGTTATTGGTGATTCCAAAAAGCGCAAGGCCTGGAAACTACAAATTGTTCGTAGATGTTGATTTCAACAGAGGGACAGAAACAATAACAGCTGAATATGACTTCACAGTTAATGGTAAAGAAACAGCTGCTTCAGATATTTTAGTAACTGCTTCAGCACCATCTAAAGATGTTCCAAAAGGATCTCAAGTATCCTTCCCAGTACAAGTCGCAAACCTTGGAAAAGAATCAAGAACATTTTCATTAGAAGTGACTGGATTTAGAGACTGGGCAACAGCTAGTGTTCAGCCTGCATTATTGACAGTAGCACCTGGATCAACAGCAGAAACATACGTATTGGTATCTGCTAATGACGGCGCAGCAGCAGGGACACATGTTTTCGCAGTTAAAGTTTCCGAAAACGGAGCAGTTGTTAAGGAAGTTAACTTACAAGGGCAAGTAGCAAGCCTGCAGGATTCAACTAGTGAATTTAAGGAAGGATTAGAGTTGGCATTCCTTGTGTTGTTAGCAATCTTAATCATCTTAGGAATTGTAGTAGCAATAAGAAAGGCTACTATGTCTGGAGATGAAACTGAAGAAGCTAAAGGAGAAACTTACTACTAAATACCGAGAATAGACGGTATTTAACAGAGGTTTCGTCCTCTTTTTTCTTATTTTTAATCACAATAATCATTAAGAATTAATAAAATTTACAAAATAACATTGGTTATTCCTAAATAGTTGGTCTGAAATCCTATTTTTTAATAATAGAAAATTATATAAGTAAGAATTTTCTTACAAATGTATGATAATTAAAACTATAAAGGTGTCAGATAAAGGACAAATAGCCATTCCTCTAAATATGAGAAAAGTTAGTGGAATCAATAAAGGAGATAGTTTAATTATAATTCAGGATAAGAACAAAATATTGATTGAAAAGGCTTCTAAAAAAATAAAAGATGAGTTTAAGGATTTATTGAAACATTCTGAATCAGTAGCTAAAGATTTATGGGATAATAAAGAAGATGAAATCTGGAATGACCTATGAACAAGGGGAGATTGTATTAATTCCTTATCCTTTTTCAGATTTAAGCGCTATTAAGCAGAGACCAGTGTTAATTTTGTCAAATAACATTTATAATTCTAAAACAGAAGATATTGTTGTTTGTGGCATAACCTCCAATATTAAAGATTCTGAATATTCAGTTTTATTGG
>DAISWR010000086.1:0-2368 GCA_036826255.1 Nanobdellota archaeon
TTAATTATCCTTCCATGGTCAAACAAATCCCCAGATACTGGCAGGAAGTGGCGCCCTAGGTTAATAGTCTGGAAGCTTTTGAAGACTATAATCTATGATTTATCACTGTGCAAATCATGACCTAATCTATCTCTTTTTTGCTCTTAAGTCTTTTTTCACCATCTCATTAATTGGCAGCGAGTATTCCCCTAATCTCTGGATCATAGATTCTCTTTTGGATTTTAATATATCTTTATTTGTTTTAACTAGCATACTAGGATTTTCCCACATTGCTTTCATTTCTTTCATTCGCATCTTTTCTTTTCCTGTTCCCAACTGTCTGCCAAAATAGATGGCATATTTCAATCCTGATGTTTTTTACCAGCTCATCCAACTCGATCATCTTTCCATCAAGTTTCGATAATCTCTCGGCTAACTTTACAGCATCATTTTTCATATACCTTATACGCCGATTGTAATTACCAGTATAAATATTTATTAACGAGTATCAATGACAACATTGTCAATGAAATCGATAGGCTACAAGGGGCTGAGTGTCTTGAAGCTAGCCTTCCATGATCTTTTCCGCGGCAGGAAGCAGTATGGAGAATTCCTTCTGCGAAGAGGGAAAGTGTAACATTTTTCTAATATTTATTATTCTTTTATTCCACTCTTTTTTATATTGTTTATATTTTTTTTCATTTAAAAGACCATCTTTATGTGCTCTTAAAAACCACGAAAGTCTAAGAGGATTTACATATTCCATTTTATCGGCATCAAAAAGTATTTTACTTTCAAGACTTGTCTGAATTCCTCCATATGAATGCTCGCAAATGATTTCAATAACCTTATTTATGAAATTAACATCATTCGTATGTTTGCTTAACAAACCTCTGAGCAAATCAATATTCTCTCCTCTTCTTCCCCCTAAATCATGGTACCAAGCGCATACGACTAGAAGATTTTCGTCTGCATTAAGTTTTTCGTTATTATTAATCTTTAAAGACCGCTCGTATACGCGATAATGGTGTGTTATGTCATGAGCAAGATCAATTGGTTTTAAAACTAATTGTTTCTGGGCTTCCAAAATTATAGAAACTATATTCTTCATGCTAAATTAGCGTTGATTTGTTTAAGCATTTTCTTAATCTGATCTCCATGCCTTTTATATGGAATAAATTTTTCTTCCTTACTTGTTTTTATGACAGAGTTTAATTTGTCATAGTCTGTTTTTCTATTTCTAATCTTTTCAGAATAAAAAGTAAAAATGTATCCCCTAAGGATTTGAGATGAATAAAAAGGATCCAAGCTAAGCTTCGTAGCCTCTTCCAAAATTCTTCTCGCTTCCTTCGTAAAACCAAATATAGATAATGACCTTGCTATTGCTTCATAGATAGAAGCCAATATGGCATGGTTATTGCCATTATCTTTATCTATAATTTTTATAGCCTTACCTAATGTTTCTTTAAATTTAGAATAGTCTTTCTGATATGCATAATCTAGAAGTAAAGTTCTTACGAATTCCAACTGAGTCTTTGCACTAACTTTTTTAAACCTACTTTCTAAAAACATTGAAGAATCTTTCCACCTTTTCGCTACATAATACGCTCCTCCCACATTCATATATGCCATATCTAAAATCTCCCGATCTTTAGTTTCTTCTCCAAGCTCAATAGCTCTTTTATTCAATACATTCATTAAGCTAAGAACTTTTTGGGGAGATGAGGTCTCACCGAATGCCCTAGATTTTTCATTGTAAATTTTACCCAAAATTTCTTTATCCTGATCCTGTAGGTCGAATCTAGAATCAATTATGCTTTCTAATATTTGAGACAAAGATATAACTTCTTCCGGATGACCATCTTTTCTTAACAGTCTTAGTATATTAAGGACATGATTGTAGCTCTCCCTGGTAAGATCAAAAATAGAATCTTTTCTAAAAATATCTGCATTGATTTTGCTTCTTGAGAGAATATCTTGACTTAACGCATATTTCAATTCTATTTTTTCTTTTTCTTGTAGAGATAGAGCTTCACAAAAAACTCCAAGCTGCTTATAGGTAAAAAGTCTCTGCCCATGAATAACGCGCGATAAAACGCTTGAATCTATTTCTTTATATTCTAATCTTTCCCACATTAAATCAGAAAAACCGTTAAGAGTTAAACCATTTTTAAATACTATTTTGTTCCCTTTAGTTGTGTAGTAATTTTGAAGAATATTAGCCAATCTTCCCATAGTTTGCGACCTTATTATAGCATTCTTTAAATTCTTTGCATCTCTTGGATTTGACAAAGGGTCTTTGGAATGGAAGAACACGGTTGACGAATTAGCAGGCGACTTTTGAACTATTGCAATGCTGACAATTCTTTAGAAGTTCATCTTTTGGCCT
>DAISWR010000087.1:0-2358 GCA_036826255.1 Nanobdellota archaeon
AAGAAGAAGCTTTGGAAGAATATAAATGATAGAATATATTAAAAACAATAGGTTAAAAGTAAAGGTAAGGGTTAATTCGTATGAAAACAAAATTCTAGATTACGATAAAGAAAGGGATATGCTAAATGTCAGCATAAAAGCGCCAGCAGTTAAGAACAAAGCTAATCTGGAACTAATGAAATTCCTCTCTAAGCTGACAAAAAAGAGAACCAATATTGTGAGAGGATTAAACTCCAAAACTAAAGTAGTGGAGTTTGTATAGAAACAAATATAAGTTTAGATTACTAAGAAACTTAGATGGTTTATGTTGATTTCATAATCTTTGCAGCTTCTTTATTCTTATTATTAAAAGGCTCAGATTATTTGGTAGAGTCTGCTGCAATACTAGCAAAAGCATTCAATATATCAGAATTTGCGATTGGTTTAAGCTTAGTTGCAATAGGGACTTCCCTACCAGAACTGGCTACATCAATTGCAGCTGTTTTAGCTAAAGATACAGATATCATAATTGGAAATATTATTGGAAGCAATATAGCTAACATTGGGCTGGTATTAGGGATAGCGGCGATTTTTGCTACATTAACAATTGATAAAAAAATATTCTTTAAGGAAGGCATTTTCCTACTAGTAATGTCTATCTTAGTCTTAATATTCTCGCTAGATAGAACAATCGGATTAATAGAGGGTATTGTTTTACTATTTTTCTTTTTGGTATTTATAATAAATCTGGTTAAAGATGGTATTCCTAAAGAAAAAATCTGGGAATCTAGGGATATTACTGCTAAACAATCTCTTTTCTATATACTAATTTCTATAATAAGCATGGGAGCAATAGTCTTAAGTGCACGCTACTTAGTTGAATCCTCAATAAATATAGCTTCTTTCTTTAATATCTCATCAACTTTCATAGGATTAACCATGATAGCTGTAGGAACTTCTCTGCCAGAATTAGCAGTTACTGTAATAGCTATAAAGAAGGGTTATGGAAACCTTCTCCTTGGTAATCTGATAGGAAGCAATATAGTAAATCTCCTGCTGATCCTTGGCATATCCTCTGTATTAGCTCCGATTGCTATATCAAGATTAGAGATATTTTACACAATCCCATTTATGATAATCTTAACATTATTTTTACTTAAATTCATAAGAAGTTCATCATTTGTAAAGATATTTGAAGGGATTATCTTATTATTCTTGTATTTAATCTTCATTTTCAGCCTAGTTTTCTTCTTATAATAATTTATTTTTAAAATTTCTCAAAAAGAGGCTTCATAGATTCTTTTATTATATTCCCTTTTTCTGCATCTATATTAACATTCAACAGATTAAAAGAGCTTGTTAAAAAAGAAATATTCCATACAGGAACCTTAACAAATTGCAGAATAATAATAACCTTGTTTGGAGCATCTCTAGGATATTTTTTTTCTATCTTAGCAAGAGCATCTTTTAAGCTTATTTTAAGCTTATCTAACTTCAATTCCTCTATGACTACATCTTCTTCTTTCAATATCTTTTGCCCTTCTTTTGAACTAATATTTCCCCCTTTAATAAAAAAACTAGTCATTAAATCTTTGTTAGGAGAGTAAAAATCTATCTGCCACTCTAAATTATCCAGATTCTCCTTATAATCGCTGTTTAACATAAGAAAACCATTTGCTAAATAAGACTCTTTAGAAGTTTCTTTCCATTTTTTAAATTCCTTAGACTTAATCAAAATGTCTAATGATTTTTTAAAACTCAAAACCATTTACAGTTTAACCCCTAAAGACAGGCCTTTTAGACAACAATTTAGACAAAGGCAAAGGTCTAAACGGCATCCCTTCTGTTTCCTTCTTTATTTTTTTAACAAAATTTTCTTTTGTCATCTGCTCTTGCTTGTTTTCTTTTCTTATTCTTACAGTTAATTTTCCTTTGCTTTCCTTGTCTCCAACAACTAAAACATAAGGAACCCACTCTAACTCAGCATTCCTTATTCTCTTTGAAATAGTCTCTCGTTGGTCATCTATATCAACCCTAATATTTAGTTTGCTAAAGTCCTCAGTTAATTTCTCGCTTAGTTTTAAATGCTCATCAGAAACCGGGATTATCCTGACTTGTGTAGGGCTTAACCATAAAGGCAGCAAAGGCAATTTTCCGCTCTTTTCATCATAATAAGCTTTTTCAAGTAAAGCATAAATTACTCTCTCAATTGCTCCAGAAGGCGATAAATGCAATATAATTGGCAGTTTTTTCTTACCATCTTTATCTATAAAATTTATGTCATATGTAGTTGCATTCTCAACATCAATCTGGTCTGTTGTTAGAGCAGCAGCCTTTCCTGAAACATCCACAAAGTTCCATTCGTATTTTGCAACAAAG
>DAISWR010000088.1:0-2355 GCA_036826255.1 Nanobdellota archaeon
ATGTGGATTTGGCAGAATTTTTAGTTGAAAATAATAAAAATACAATTGAATCAACCTTAAACTCAATATCTAAAATATATCAAGAAGATAACCTAAAATCCTTTAAAGTCTGGTCAGAAGAACATTATCCAACCCACCAGATATTAGTTGACTTGGGATTTAAAAAAACAAGGCAAACGCACGTAGTTTGCAAGCCCTTATCTGAAAGAACTTCACGACACTGCAATAAAGCAGATTCTTATTATTTATCAATGGGGGACTCAGATGTCTACTAGTGAAAAGAAGAGAAGCATACTTGGAGTAATTGCGCATGCAGATGATCTTGAATTAATGGCGGGAGGTACAATCGCTAAATGGGTTAAAGAAGGACATAAAATTCATGTAATGACTTTTACTGATGGAGTATGGGAATCTTCAAATGGGGAGATTATGAGAAATAAAGAAGAAGCATTAGAAGAAGAGAAGGAAGTAGCAAAGTATCTTGGGTATACAGTAGAAAACCTGGGATATCATGCAACAAACCTGGATTTTAAAGATAAACATGTTCTTGAAGTTCTTCATAGAATAAATAAGCATAAGGTTGATACGCTAATCTGTCCATGGGAATATGATAACAATTATGATCACCAGATTGCTTCAAAGATAGCCCTTACTGCAAGCGGAAGAGTTCCAAGAATATTGATGGGGCAGATTAATTATTATTTAAGAGAATTCTTTACACCAAACTTTTTTGTTGATATTTCAGATACTTGGGAACAAAAAATGGGTGCTTTAAAACATTATAAATCTGAATGGAAAAGGCTGGGAAGCGATTGGTGCGAATTCCTAGATGCGACTACAACATATTATGGAAAAATGTCTGGAGCAAAACGAGCAGAAGGTTTCATTACCCATAAATTTTTAGAAGATTAAATTACTTGATTATTTTCTCAATAATATACCCTCTTCTTTTACTGGATTCCATTGTACTATAGTTTATCATATCTCCTAATAAACCAAAGAAAAACGAGGTAACACCAAGAACCATTAATGTTATTGATAGTAATAACAGAGGTTGATGATTAAGTAGAGCAACCTTATAGAATAATTTACCAATTAAAAGTATAAAAGATATTAAAAAACCAGCTAAAAATACTAATACACCAAAACCGCCGAAGATATGCAATGGTTTTGAGGAGTATGTCATAAAAAAGGTTATCGTTAATAAATCAAAAAATCCTCTAAATAACCTTCTCATACCATAATGGGTTCTACCAAACCCTCTTTTCCTTATGTGTATGGGGTATTCTGTTACCCTAAACCCTTTCCATCTGGCAAACAAAGGTAAGTATCTATGCATCTCTCCATACAAGTGTATGTTGTCTGTTACTTCCTTTCTAAATGCCCTCATTCCACCTGTGCTATCATGCAGGTTTGTTTTTGTTAAGACTCTTATCAGAAAATTAGACACTTTAGATGGTATGGACTTGTTTATTGAATAACCGTGTTTTCTCCAACCACAAACAACATGGTATCCTCTCTTTAATCCTTCTACTAAAGGCAGTATGTCCTTAGGATCATGCTGTAAATCTGAATCCATTGTAACTATGTAAGGGGTATCCACTTGAGATACACCGGCTGCTATAGCTTGTGATTGGCCGTAATTAGAAAGCATCCTAATAACCTTAACATTCTTTTCTTTAGATGTTATTTGTTTAAGAATTCTTGGAGAAGCGTCTTTTGAACCATCATCTACGAATATTACTTTGTATCCTATTTTCTTATCTAGAGCCCTTTTTATCTCTTTCATTAAGATAGATAGGTTGCCCTGTTCATTATGCACTGGTATAACTAAAGTTAATTCTGCTTTCATTTTCAAAAACCAAAAGAACCCCTATCTACCAATATAGCTTATTAACCTATTAAAAAACTTTCTATTTTACTTTATTGTTATAAAATTAACAGCGTTAACTTTATAAACTTTAGATCTAGTAGGTTAAAGATAACAAATCTTATAAAGCTAATATTGAGTAAACTCCTACATAGAATTTTTATAATAATGAGGTAAGAATGAATAAACGAGAAACCTTATTACATATGGTAAAAATGGGGGAAATAAACCCCAAGAGAGCTCTTAATATGTTAAAATGTTGGCTCTCTTTTAAATTTAGGAGCCCTAAATTAGCTGGACTACCATTTGCTATAATGATTGAGCCTACTAATTTTTGTAATTTAAAATGCCCTTTATGCCCTACTGGTAATGGTTCTTTAGCAGTCCCTAGAGGTTATATGAGTCTTGAGAATTTTAAAAAGATCATTGATGAGATAGGAGACACATTAGTTCATATCGCCTTATGGAACTTTGGTGAATCTCTG
>DAISWR010000089.1:0-2217 GCA_036826255.1 Nanobdellota archaeon
GAAGAAGAAGAATTTGAAGATGAAGAGCCTAAAAAGAATGATAGAAAAAGAGCTAGAAAAGAAAAGAAATAGATTATTGTTTTTTTATCTTTTTGCTATATAAACTAAAGCTTCCTCCTTGCATGATTCTCTATTTTTGTTAGCCTTGTAAGTCATGGCAAACTAAGAAAACAAAGGGTTTATATACTAAAAGTAATAATACTATTACAATAAGTAATAATACTATGAATAGTTTAACGGTTAAAATGAACGCTGAAATCAAGATACTAAAGCTTTTGATAAGCAATAAGGAAGAAATTTTTACAATTAAAAAGATAGCTGAGAGGGCTAAGCTAAACTATAGGACTGCTTATGAAAAAATACTTTATCTAGAGAAAGGGGAGCTTATAAGGGTAATAAAGACAGGCAATGCCAAGGCTTGCGGATTCACAAACAAATTTAATAAAGATGTTTTTGAGGCAGAATATGAAAGAAGAAATGATTTATTAAAAAATAAGGATTTTTTAGTGCTTTATAAAAGACTGTCTGAGCTTCAGTTTCAGTTTATAACATTATTATTTGGCTCTCATGCTAAAGGGAAAGCAGGCAAGCATTCAGACATCGACTTATTAACAATAGGGGGGGATGAAAAAGAAATTCGCTCAATAATATCTTTATGGCCTGAAAAGATTCACTTAACAGCAATAACTTACAAAGATTTTATACACATGGCAAAAAGCAGGGAATTTACAGCAGTAAGCGAAGCTGCTAAAAATAACATAATCCTGGTCGGAATAGAAGAATATTACAGGCTGCTGTCAAATGCTCAATGAAAAAAGAATAAAAGAAGCTGAAACTAATGTAAAGTCATGGCAGGTCTTCGATTATGCATAATGTAATATAAAATACACAGTATACATAATATGCATAGAAAGCTTTAAATAATGACAAAAACAGCTTATAGATAATATAATGACCAAAAAAGTGGTGAGAACAGGTATTTCTTTAGATATTAAACTAGCCAAAAAGCTCAACGAGGCTGTAGTCAAGTCTCCAGAATTAAGATTAGACAGGTCTGAGGTTATTAATTCAATTATTGATGAATACTTTAGCAATAGTTCTTCGTCACTGGAAAAGCTAAAGGAAACTATAATTAAAAAGAGGAAGAGATTAAATGATTAGGGATAGAAATGAAAAAAGGAGTGTAATATTTTTAGTATTTGCTGTTATATTCTTTTTAGGATTCATAAGCTTTACTTTAGATCTTCCTCCAGGCTTAACAGTCTACGAATTCGTAAATGAAGAAGCTAATCAAACAAGGGATGTGTTAATAACAAATGAAATTGCAGAACAGATAGTAAATGAAACTTCAATCAAAGATATAAACAAAACAAGTCTATCAGAAACTCCAGAAAATATAGCTCTTGTAGATATAATAGAAGCAAATGCAACAGAGAATATAACTAAAGTTAATCTGACTATAGAAGATAATATAGCTGAAACCAATATAACAGATATAACTAAAGCTAACGTAACGATTAATGCAGCATTAAACGAAACTAGCCTTACAATCCTAGAAGAAAAACCATTACACAGAGTTGTTATAGGACAGCCAGTAAGATGGATTAAAAAGATTCTGCCAAATGAAACAACTACAGCAGTTGATATTAATATAGAGGCTACAAATATCACAGTAAGAAAAACATTGGATGGTAAAGAATCTCAAGTAATTAGTGATAACATAATTGTAGAAGGTACTTTAGGTGCAAACTCAATAACAGGAGCAGCTGTTTTAGCTTCTGGAGATGGTTTCTTTTCTAATTTATTCAGAGGTTTATTGTCAATTACAGGCTTGGCAATAGTAGAAGAGCCTGAAGAAGAAACTAAAAGAATTACCATACTCGAAGAAGCTGATGAATTAGAAATAGAATATACTCTGCCTGGTCCAAGTGTTATAGAAGAAACAATTAGCTCTGGTAAAAAAATTACAGTTTATTCTGAGTTGAATTATACTGATATCCTATCTTACATGACTATTGAAGAAACTCTGTTAGAAAATGTTAAGCTTTATCATGTTACTTCTGACGGAAGGGAGTTAGTTGACGCTGTTTTCTTAGATACTAATGATAATAATTTAATTGATTACATCGAATGGAATATTCCTCACTTAAGCAACCAGACTTATGAAGCGATTATTGAGATTAGTAATGCTATTCATTTAGATAGCAACAGAGACCC
>DAISWR010000090.1:0-2185 GCA_036826255.1 Nanobdellota archaeon
TGACTTTCCTGTAAAGATTCTTTCTTTAAATAAAGATAGTATGAAAATTGAGCCGCTTCCAATTAAAAAATTTATCAAAAGAGAAGGAGAATCTTTTCTTTACGAAATTGTAACAAGAAATGGAAAGAAGATTAAGACAACTGGTTGCCATCCAGTTATGATTTTTAAAGATGGTAAGATTAAAAGTGAAGTTGTAAGAAATTTAAAAAATGGAGATAAATTAGCTGCACCAAGAATAATTCTTACAGAGCCAGAAGGTTGATAGGTTATTTAATCGGAGACGGGTCTATTCAAAAAGACAGTTTGAGATTTATAAATAAGGATCTTGAATTGATTTATGATTTTAAAGATATAACGCGTTTACATTTTGGAACCAAGCCTAATGCAATTTATAGAAAAAAGACCAGTCCAGAAACTCAAGATCTTAGGTATACCGATAGTAAATTTAGAGAGTTTGTTTATAAATTATTTAAAAAAAAGAGATTAACATCTAAGAATAAAGAAATACCTACAGAATTATTAAAATCAGATCTTGTTTCAATAAGTAATCTATTAGCCGGTTTGTATGATACAGATGGGACTGTTGATAAAAGTAAGGATGTGATAGAATTTTGCTCTAAAAATGAAAATCTGGTAGACCAAATTCAAAGATTATTATTAAGATTTAAGATAATAGCAAGAAAAAAAGAGAGATTATGTTGCGCTTCAAATACAATAAAGAAAATAAAAAGAAAATATTTCTATCTGTATATAGAAGGCCAAAGAAACTTACAACGGTTTTATAGAAATATTCCATTAAGGTGCAAGCATAAAAAACAAAGATTAGAAGAAAAGGCTTTTAGGACGAAGATACCAAATCCCAATGTTGATCTGCTCCCTAGAGAGGCCAACAAGCTTATAAAAAAGGCAATTGAACTTTTAGGAGTTAGTTATAAACCTCTTAGAGAGCAATACCCTAAATTAGCTGCATATATAGAAAATAGATGTAATCCTAGCAGAGATGGATTGAGAGAGATTCTCCCCATACTAAGCAGCAAATTACTTGAAATCTATACTTCTGGTTTGGGTTTAAAACAAGATCAAGTTCAATTAGTTCATGTAATGGATCAATTAGGTTTGTCTGGAAGGCAAACTAGTCAAGAAATTGGTTTGCATCATGATATGATAAGGAGGAATTGGGCTACGAATAAATTTAAAGCAAGACCTGAAAATTTAGATAAATTTTTTAATTTTATACAGTCTGCAATAGAAGGCAGGGTATTAGAACTTAAGCAGATATTGAATACATTGTATAGTTTAGCTTATTCCGATATTTTCTGGGATGAGATAGTAGAGATCAAGAAAGTAAAAGGGGAAAGGTATGTTTATGATTTAACTGTAGAGAATAATCATAATTTTGTTGGCAATGGATTGTTTGTTCATAATTCCAATATCATGGATGCTTTATGCTTTGTCTTTGGTAAAATTTCTGCCAAATCAATGAGAGCTAAGAAAAGTGCTAATTTATTGTATAATGGAGGCAAGGAAGGAACTCCTGTTAAGAATGCTGAGGTAGCTATTTCGTTAGATAATTCTAATAAAACTTTTCCTATTGAAGCTAATGTTGTTGAGATATCCAGAATAGTTAATCAAAAAGGCAATTCTTTTTACAGAATCAATGGAGAAAGAAGAACTAGGCAACAACTGTTGGACCTTCTTTATGCCGGTAAGGTAGATCCTGAGGGCCATAATATAATACTGCAAGGGGATATTACTAGGTTTATGGAGATGGCTACTGAAGAGAGGAGAGAGGTAATAGAGGAGATATCTGGCATTGGCGTTTATGAAGATAAAAAACAGAAAGCTATGAATGAATTAGAAAAAGTAGAAGGAAAACTATCAGAAGCTGATATCATATTAAAGGAAAGAGAGGTTCATTTAAGGGAATTAAAAAAAGATAGAGACTCTGCTTTGAAGTTTAAGGACTTGCAGGAAAAGATAAAATCTAATAAGGCTACTTATCTAAGCTTGCAAATAAAAGAAAAAGAAGCTAGAAGAGATGAGGTTGATAAAAGAATTAAAGAAACCCAGGATGAGATTGATAAAATAAATGATAAGATTAACAAGTTAAAGAAAAGCATTGATGAAAACAAGGAAGAGATAAACAAGCTTAATTTTGATATAGAAGAAAAAAGTGAAAAAGAAC
>DAISWR010000091.1:0-2069 GCA_036826255.1 Nanobdellota archaeon
ACGCTGACGGAAGCGTAGTAGACGAAAAAGAAATAAGATTAATGGCTAGAATCGACGGAACTGATGACGATTTAGAGGCTAAGACTGGTTCTTTCTTGATACAAGAAGGCGTAGTTAGATCCTTTAAGTTAAGTATTGATATTCCAGAAGATATGCCAGCTGAAGATGACTATCTATTAAAAATCTTCCTTTTAGATAAAGATGGTTCAGATCAAATCTTCCAATATGATTTGAGAGTAGAGCCGCCAAAGGACAGAGTTAGTGTAAAAGAAGTTATCTTAAGAGATGAAAATTTCATCAATGCTGGTAGTTACTTATTCGCTACTGTAAGAGTAGAGAATCAAGGCAAATATGATGAAAAAGACCTAAGAATAGAAGTAAGTATCCCAGAATTAGGCGTTAAAGGAGTTAGCTATATAGATAAATTAGAAAAGAATGATGTAGCTAGCAATGTCGGTGACTCAAGCTCTAATGATGAGTTATTCTTGAGAATACCAAAAGACGCTGAAACAGGAGAATATGAACTTGTAACTACTGTATCATATGATAACGGAAGAAGAAATGCACAAAGCAAGCAAATGATACATATAGAAGGTGCATCTGCTGCTACTGTCTCTGAAGATTTACTAAATCTAAGAGCAGACTCAACTTTAAAATCAGTTGAGCAAGGCAAGGGCATAGCTTATACTGTAATGTTTGCAAACACTGGTTCAGAAGCAAAGGTATACACAGCAAAAGTTGTTGGTGCTGATTCATGGGCATCTACCGCAAGAGTAGATCCAACATCATTAACAGTAGCTGCTGGAGAAACTGGCGAGTTTGTAGCTTTCGTACAAGCCTCAGAATCTGCTGAAGCTGGAAGAAAAGCATTTACAGTAAGAGTAAGTTCAGGCGATAATGTAGTTGGTGAAATTAACTTAGCTGCAGACGTTGCTGAAAACAGTATGAGTGGCTTACAAACATCTCTATTAGTAGGATTTGTTGCCTTAGTTGTTATCTTGATCGTGCTAGGTTTAATTATAGCCTTTCAAAGAGTAAGAAAAGGCGATGAAGATGCAGAAGAGCCGCAAACTTATTACTAAAAGCTCTTTCTTATTTTTTTATTTTTATATTATATTTTAACCTTAATACTTGGTTTTAGATATTTCATATAGACCTCAAAGAATCTATCATAAGTTCTATTATATTTTTCAATTATAAATCTAATCAACCTATCTTTATAACCCTTGTCAAAGGCCTCTAAACAATTAAAATAAGCTATTCTTTGGTTTTTTCTTATTATAATCGGGATATAACCATTATTTATCAGCATTACATTGATTAATAATCTCCCCACTCTTCCGTTGCCGTCTTCAAAAGGATGAATCTTCTCTAATCTGCCGTGAAATATACTTGCTCTTTGTAAAGGATGGATATTTTCATTTTTATGATACCATCCAATAAGATTCTCCATTTCTTTTTCGACATTTTCCGGTTTTATGGTTTCAACATCTCTATCCAGCAGGAAATTTCGCAGTTTCTTATAGCCAAAAGAAACGCCTGTATTTTGAACAAGAATTTTATGCAATTTGATTATATCTTTTTTATTTATTCTCAATTTATTATTAAAAATTAGTTCCATAGCCTCTCGTGTATTTAAGGTTTCATATATCTCCCTTAGATCCTTATTTTTTAGCGCTTTTTTCTCCTTCAAAACAATAGTAACATCTTTTAATGTTAAAGAATTACCCTCAATAGCATTAGACTCGTATGTAAAGTTAATTGTAAACCTATCTCTTATGTCTTTTAGCTGATTTTTAGTTAGCTTATTCTTTATTTCCTTCCAGTCCAGTTTAGTATCTTCCAGTCTTTTTATTAAGGCCTCGTCAAATAAGTAATCTTTTTTATAATGCTTTAAAGCGGTTTCTCTAAGATGTTCCTTTATCTTTTCTTTTAACTTTATTTTGTAGTCTTCTATAGAATATTTTTTTCCTGGATTATAGTCTCTTAAATAGAGAGAGTATTTTTTTACTTTCCCTTTCGGCAGCCTGATAGACTCCTCTAAGTAGTATCTTTCCTTGCCATTTATT
>DAISWR010000092.1:0-2068 GCA_036826255.1 Nanobdellota archaeon
CGATAGTCTAGGAGATTATTAACTAAAGATAATGAAGTTACTTTTTCGTCATGGAATTTTTGAAAGGGAAGGTAAAATTCTGTTTTTATACTAAGTTGTAGTTTTTTTATTGTATATAAAGTATCTAACCCTTTCTGATGGAGCACTTGGAACTTCCTAGAAATAAACCTCCACTAGGTTTTTAACCTAGCGAGGCTACTTGTTTTTGACTAATAAAACAAGTAGGTGATGATTATTTAATCAACAAATAAATTCTTCTATTACAGTAAAAATAATTCTAGCTTTCTGCTGGTTTTACTATGTGAAACTCCATAATGTGCGTGATGTTGAATCTAAAGAAGTTCAGAAAGCTTTAAGCTGTTATGGGTATGGAAATGGTTGTTTCGTGTACTGTTGCACCCATTGTGAGCAGTATATATTTCAAAGTCTTGGTTGTAACGCTCGCATTTGTTCTTGCTGTGGCAAGAGACATGCTGACGCTTGGGCAGCCAGTTTATCTAAACGGATGTTTAAAGTGCCACATCGGCACTTAGTTCTGAGCATAGCCTCAGAACTCTGGCCTTATCTCAAAGAAGATCGTAAACTTTGGAAAACATACATGGATAGTGCCATTGACACTCTTAACGACTACTTACCCAAGATTATGCACCAAGAAAAGATAACTCTTGGTGCGATAGTTATCTTCCATCCTTTTGGCAAAGACATGAAATTCCAACCCCATTTACATTTAATCATAACTGAGGGAGGATTTGATGCAAGGCAAAAATGGATCCCACAGTTCTATCTCAAAGCGGAAGGTTTAGCTACGTCGTGGAAATATCATGTTTGCACTAATCTTTCCAAAGCAGGAGTTCCATTTGAAGTAACTAATTGGTGTTTTAAGAATAAAAGATTCTATGTTTGGGTGCATAAAGATGGTGTAATTAAGCACCCAAAAGTTATCGCTCGTTATCTTGGAAGATATGTTCGTCATCCTGCTATTGCTAATAGCAGAATTAATTGGTTTGACAAAACTACTTTGAAAGTTGGTTTTCATTATGAAAACCACGATAACACTCGAGTTGATATTGTTATGACCTCTGATGAGTTTATTAGTGCATTAATACAACATATTCCTGAATCACAATTTAAGATGATTCGGTACTACGGTGCCTATGCAAGGCATCGTAGAATGAGCTATAAACAATACTTACAGTCAAGTATAGACCAGAAAACTTTGCTCATTTATGGTTTTCAAAAACCAGAAAAGACGATTCTTTGTCCATATTGTGGTGGGAAATTGGAATTTGTAATTTATAGGGGTAAACCACCACCAGAAACTATAAACTCTCAGAAAGAATTATATGATTGGATTAGTTGTCACACTTAGTTTTTAGCGACCGAAGGGAGCTTTCTTGTTTAATAAATAATGCTCTTTTTCCATATTGCACTGCATTTTCATATCTTTCGATATTCTTTGCTTCAGAGATTATTAACTCTTTGTAGATAGTTCTCATCGAAGGCAATCTTGTCAAGAAATTAATCTTTTGTTCATATAACTCTAAGATATTATCTTCTGAAAAAAATCCTGCATCCAAATACACATAATTTTCTTTAATTCCAAATTTTTGAAGCTCTTTTATAGTATTTTTTAATGTGGAAACATCAACGATGTTTCCAGAAAAATACCTAAAAAATAATGGCAATGAACTCTTTTTATCAACTACTAAAAGAAATCTTATCTGTTTATCAATTTCCTCCCCACTAAGCCCCCATTGAGTTATTGGCATATGAATTTGATTAGGCAAAGAAGTAGCGTCGATAATGATACCCTCATTTGATTCTGCATAGTCGGGGATATACTGTTTGAAAAACTTTCTTTGCAAATTTTCATCTCCTAAGAATTTTAAGAAATCACTTATTCTTTGCGAAGATAAATCTGTATTTGGATAGCATATTTTTGCATAATTGCCTTCGAACCAAGTCTTAGAAAATCTCATTGCAGATGGATAGCACAGACGATAATTTATCAAAGATAAGAAGAAATCTTTCTTATCTCCAAAAACTTCTTCAATTAATTTTGAAAACT
>DAISWR010000093.1:0-1998 GCA_036826255.1 Nanobdellota archaeon
TAATAACACTTGCTGAAAATGTATGTGCAGTGCTTTCAATTCCTAAAACTATCATCTATTTATTTACATAATTTTAACTTATAAAACTAACTGTATAATTTATAAATGGATAAAATTAAACTTTTAATATGAACAAAAGAATAGTTTTTAGCATTAGTCTTATTTTCGGAGTTATACTAGTAATACTTGGTGTTATGGCATTTATGAACTTGCCATTGCCGGATTTTTATCCTCCTAAAGCATTAGCTTTTCTTCAGGCGCTAGGAGATACAGGTTATATGAGTTATGTTACAGGGATAATACAAATACTCGTTGGTTTAATGTTCATAACAAGAAGATATGTAGCCCTTGGAGCAGTTATTTTAATGCCAATAAGCTTCAATATCGTTATTTTTCATCTATTCCTTGATTTAAAAACTATCATTCCAGGTTTGATAATATTTGCTCTAAATGTCTTTATTCTTTACACAGAGCATGATAAATATAAAAGTTTGTTAAGAAGTAAATAAAAAATAATAAATAAAAAGAATTTTAAAAATTAAGATTTTACTTAAGTTTACTCTTCTTCACTTTCTTCTTCAGGTTGCTCTTCAGACATCTCTTCTTCTTCATATTCTTCTTCGTTACTTTTTCTTTCTTTATGACCGCCGCCTAAATCGCTGCCCTTTTGCAATAAAGTAACACTCTGTGCTTGTTTACCTTTTTCTGTTGTAGCTGCAGTGAATTCAACTCTGTCATTTTCCCTTAAGAAAGTTCCATTGCTTAAAGCTGTATAATGCACGAAATAATCCTCGTTATCATCGCCTTTTATGAAGCCATAGCCTTTTCTGCTATTAAACCACTTAACGCTACCTTCCATTTTTTTACCTTCTGCCATTTTTCCTCCATATCTTACTTTTACACAAAGAATTAAAGCTATGCTCAATGCTCTGTGCTTTTACTTAAATTATTATAAAATAAGGGTATTTAAACCTTTTTATTAAAATTTATATACTATTTATGAAATCTTTATCCAAATGTCTAGAAATCAAGCATGGATAGAAGAGAAGTTAGAGAAAATGTGGGGTTCTTTATTTTCTGAAGTTCCTAAGATGAACAAAGTAGTAATAAAATTCAAAGGAAAGTCAAAATATAGATTTGGCCATATTACAAAAAAAGGAGAGGATACCCATATAATAGTTAACTCTCTATTCCAAAACGAGTTAGTTCCTGAATATATTATAGATGTTACAATCGCCCATGAATTAGTCCATTACATGCACGGTTTCTTTTCTCCATTGCCCCAATTATACCGCTATCCTCATCAAGGCAACATAGTAAATAAAGAATTAAAAAAAAGAGGTTTTGGGAATATGTTAAAGCTGGAAAGACAATGGATTAAGAAGGAATGGATGGAGGTTCATAAGATGTTAAAGAGTTAATTTTCTAACCAATTTTCATATCTCAGATTAAAAACACCTCTGACACTTTTTGCGACTTCCTCAACACTTTCATTACCATCAACAATTTCTACATTTCCAAAAACTTCTTGATATCTATCAGATAAAGCGATTTCTAAATATCTTTGATAAACAAGATTCCTAAAATCTCTTTGCTCAAATTTCCTCTCAGGAGGTTCTTTTCTATTTTCTGCTCTCTTATCTGCTGTTTCAGGAGAAATATCTAATAATATAGTTAAATCAGGAGTTACTATTTCTGGTCGTATATGCATATCTATTAATTTAGTTAAAGAAACTCCTTGTATAGATTGATAAACTAATGTAGACAAATGATATCTATTGCCAATAACTATAGCACCTTGTTCTAAATTGGGTCTAATAAAATCTCTGGAATGTCTTACTCTATCTTCAACATATAATTTCGCCATTCTCTCAGCATCAACATACGCATCTTCTTCTTTCAATTTTCTTTTTATTTCCAAAGCTCTTCTAGTAGGTTCATGTGTGATAACAACATCATTATCCTCAGATAAATCAAGAATATGTTCAGCTAATCTAA
>DAISWR010000094.1:0-1983 GCA_036826255.1 Nanobdellota archaeon
ATAAAAGCAGTTGGTCCATCTTCTTTTCCAGAAATTATAAACACTGGAATCTCCAGATTGGTCTTATCTAACTCCACAACTAAACTACCTTTAGTGGCCTTCCCTATCTCTTCTCTGCAGTTTCCAACTCTCAAAAGTTCCATAACCAATTACATTTAAAATCTATATAATAATCTTTTGCTTAACCGTATATTGTAACGTTAAAGGGAGTTTTTAGGATATAAGAATTCCATTATCCACAACAATCGTCTGTCCAGTGATACTATCATTCTCTATAAGAAAAATAACCGCATCAGCTATTTCTTCCGGTTTAACTAATCTTTTCTGTGATGTATTTCTTAATAATTCTATTAATACACCCTCTGAGAAATTATCATTAACTATTTTGGTATTTGTATATCCTGGAGCAACAGAATTTACTTCAATTCTGCCTTTAAATTTATTAGCAAATAATTTAGTATAGTTTTCAACTTCTGCCTTAACCCCACTTGCTAATATTGAATCTGGATTGGGTTTAATTCCATAGATAGAAGATATGTTAATTATCTTACCTTTTTCTATTAGTTTTTCCGCTTCAATCGTGCAAAGATAAACACCCCAACCATTAACTTTATGGAATGATTCATAAGTTTCATAATCTTTGTTATTAGAATAAAAACCAGCATTATTAACTAAAATATCTAATTTTCCATATTCTTTTTTGATGATATCAAATATTCTTTTAACATCCACTTCAGAAGAGATATTCGCATTAATGTAATAAGCTTTAAATCCTCTTAATGCTAACTCTCTCTGTAATTTTTCTCCTTCTTCTTTGGACTTAAAAGAATTAATATAAACTATAGCTCCATTTTTACATAATAACTCAACAATTGCCTTGCCTATCCCTCTTGTTGATCCTGTTACCAGAGCAACTTTATTTTTTAATTCCATATTAGTTATAAACCTGCATCGCAGGTGCTCCTTCATTTACTTCCTTGGAGATTTCTCTTCTTAAAAGAGTCATCTCTCTTGCAGAGATATTATCTCCATCAATTGTGCCAAGATAAAAATTCCATAACTCTGGTTGAGAATCAATATTTCCAATAAGTCTATTTTGATCTCTCTTAATATCTGGTGTTCCTGGTAATGGTGTATATGTGAAAAAATTATAATATACTTTGGTATCAGGAGAAATTCCCTTAACTACTCTTTTTAATTCATAACATCTTTCTTTTGTTTTATTTAACCCATCCATACTTTCATCAGCCATTCCAACAATAACCCCTAAATTTAACATAGGAACTTTTGTATCAGCAATAGCCTCTAAGATTCTTTTTTCAACATCAAAAGTTCTTAATTTCCTTAAACTAGAAATTCCTTCATCAGATAAAGCTTCTAAAGGAACATAACATCTATAAGTCCCGCTGAATGTTCCATCTGGATTTCTTCTATGCTGGAACAAAGCATTAATTAATTCTGTATCTGGTTCTCCATGTTCATTAGCTAACTTCCCAATTTCTAGACCGTTTGCCCATTCAAATGCTAACCCGGTATTTCCAATTAGTTCAGCATATTTTAATACTTCTTCCCTCCCTTCAATATCTCTTTGATAACCTTTTCCAGCTTGCATTCTTGATAAAGGGTTATCTTCATAAGAAAGCATAGTCCTAACTCCTGATTTTTTGATATGTTCAAAGTATTCTGCAATTCTTTCGAGGCTCATAGCCCTAAAACCAGGTTTCAAGAAAGGGGTAGTACAAAAATGACAAGCCTGCTTACATCCTCTTGATGTTTCAAAAGCAAATATGGGAGAACTTGCCCCATCAACGAGAGGACCTTCTCCTGTATCTGTGTATTCCTGTAAATCAATTCCATCTAAAGAGGGTAAAGGTAAACTATTCATGTCTACTTGATTACCTTTAAGACTTTGTTGAGTTCTAACAACCTGACCATTTTTCTTAAATGCTATTCTTTCAACACCTTCTAATTCCTCTCCTCTAA
>DAISWR010000095.1:0-1964 GCA_036826255.1 Nanobdellota archaeon
TTATTTTTTAGAAATCTTTGTGCTTTTCTCAGATGTTTTCTATTACTAAATCCAACTAAATTGCTCCATTTTTTTAATTCTTTTTTACCATTCATTTGGATTCTGACTTCTCCTCTACCGACTTCATAAACCCCAAATCTAAATTTGTGCTTTCTAAGGATTTGGACAAATTGTCCTTGCATAGGGCTTGGACATACCTTCATCTCTAATCTAGGATAGATTGTTCCATTATTGTTTGTAATAACAACAGATCCATCCGTATCGAAATATCCTCTTAGAACTGCTAAATCAAACTTCAAAAACTCTTTAGGTATTGTTGCAGTGTTCCGTTTTGGAGACTTTAATAAGCCTTTTTCTGTTAAGTAATTAAGAACTTTTCTTTTAAATATAAACAAATCTACAGTCTTTTCATTCTTTCTGAATTTGATTATGGCCTTTTCACCAAATAAACTATTTATTAGTCGACTAACGTAACCCATATATTCAAAATCATCTACAGAATTTAAAGTAATTTTTAACCTAGTATCGCCAAAATAACCATCCCCAAGCATAATACCAATAAATTCAGCTAATTTTTCCATAGCACTAAATAATCTTTACCATTTATATATCTCACGCGTGCAAGACGCGTAGACACGTAAATCATATAAACTATTAAATTGCTTTAAGCTGGTGGTTAAAGTTCTAGGAATAGATGAAGCAGGTCGTGGACCTATAATTGGGAGTTTGTTTATCGCTGGTACGATGTTTAAAGAAGAGGATATAGAAAAGCTAAGAAAATTAGGCGTCAAAGACTCTAAATTATTAATCCATAAAAAAAGAGAAGAATTGAGAAAAAAAATAGAAAAAATAGCTGTAAAATATAAAATAATCCAGGTTAAGCCGCAAGAGATTGACGAGGCTGTTGAATCAGAAGACCACATGAATCTTAATTGGTTAGAAGCGCATAAAACTGCCGAGATAATTAATGCATTAGAGCCTGATAAGGCGATAGTTGATTGTCCTAGCCCTAATTTAGTCAATTATAAAGGTTATTTAAAGCAACTTTTAAATAATAAGGAGATTGAATTAGTTGTTGAGCACAAGGCAGATGTAAACTTTTTGCCTTGTAGTGCTAGCTCAATAATTGCAAAATGCGCAAGAGAAGATGAGATGGATAAAATAAAGAAAGAATATGGGAATACCGGGCCTGGATATACATCAAATCCAGTAACTCAAGAATTTTTAAAAAATAATTGGGATAAACATCCGGAAATATTCAGGAAAAGCTGGATAAGCTGGAAGAATCATAGAAATGGCAAAGAGCAAAAAAAGTTGGGTGAATTTGAAAAATAGAAAATTCAAGACTGATTTAGAGAAGTTTGTAAACAAAGCAATACCTTATGTTTTGGTAGTTTTAGCTGGTTTGATAATCTTAGATAATCCTTTCTGGTCTTTAGTTGATTTAGAGAATTATGAGCCTTATGTATCTATTTTAGATTATATTGTTGTTGCATTTTTTGTAGTTGATCTTTATTTTAAATGGGAGAAGACAAGGAATGTTGGAAAGTTTGTAAGATTATATTGGATAGAACTTTTAGCTGTCTTTCCAATATATCTAGTTAGCAGAGCTTTTATACTCACTTCTGAATTGTTTAAAACAGGAGAAGAAGTGCAGAAAATATTGCATGAAACTGTTTTGATAAGAGAAGCTAGTTTATTAGAAGAGGGCAAGATATTAACAAGAGCTGATAGGCTGGCTGTGGAAGCAAGGCCATTGCTTAAAGGTTTTAGGGCAGGGATAAGGCTTTTTAGGCTGTTAGTCTGGAGATTTAAGGTGTCTCATCATCATATGATAAAGAGCAGTGTATTCAAGTAAAACTTATAAATCAATGGAAAGAGGGTAGCAATATGACAGTAGTGCAAAAACTGAGGATGAGGGGTTTCAAGAGCTTTGCAAGACCTACTGAACTTGTTTTTGGAAA
>DAISWR010000096.1:0-1947 GCA_036826255.1 Nanobdellota archaeon
TTATCTATTAAATTTGGATCAGTTTCTGGATATATAGTACATATCTCAATACCTTTGAAATTAGACCTTTTAATCTGCTCCATTGTCCTCTCTATTAATGTAGATTCTTCTTCTGGAACCAATCTCCCCTGCATTAGGACTATTTTATTTTCCTTTACAACATTAATTAACTTTTTAATCCTCCTTTCAGGAGTTAAAGAATTAATGTCATTGTATGGTATAAATTGTAGCGTCAGCATTTTTGTTTTCACCTCACCCTATTGAATAAACTTTCATAAAACTCCTCTATGTTATTCCCATTTAAAGCAGATATTCCTACAACATCGTATTGCGGAAATGCCGCTTCTACTTTTTTAACACTAGACTTTCTCAAATCTGTTTTGTTTGCTACTATTACTACTGGAATTTTTCTTGCAGCCAAGTTTCCTACTATTGTTACATTTACTTGAGAGTATGGATTTTCAGTTGAATCAAGAACAACAATTACAACGTCCATTTCATCCAACCATTTTATTGCGTCTATAACCCCTTTTGTAGCCTCTTTAGCTCTCTTCTTGGCCTCTTTAACTTTAAGCCCCTTTTTCATAAAATCTTCATAATCTATTTTAGTAGCTATTCCAGGGGTATCAACTAGATTAAATGTGAGCTCTTTATTACCGCTTTTTACAGTAACTTTTTCTTTAATCCTAATCTCTCTAGTTTCATGAGGGATTTTAGAAACACTACTCATCTCTTCGCCTAACCAATCTTTACAGATCTTATTGGCTAATGTTGATTTGCCTCCATTAGGAGGACCATAGAGACCAATTTTTAAATCTCTTTTTCTTTGAAAAATTTGAAAGAAGATCCTATCTATAAAACTTTTAAGTATCTTTATCATTTACAACCCTTTTTGTAATTTCATGATTAAATAAAGTTTTTAAGCATTTCTATACTGCAAGTTAACCTTTAATGCAAGCCAAAGGCACTAGTCTAACTACTAAATTACCTATACCAACCTCGTGAGAAACTTTAACAACTTCGTCAATGTCTTTATAAGCTAAAGGAGCCTCTTCTGCAACACCTTTCCAAGATTTTGCTCTGAGGTAAATATGTCTTTTCTCTAAATCATCTCTTATATCTTCTCCCCTAAACTCTTTTAACGCTTTATGCCTGCTTAGATTTCTACCTGCCCCATGCACTGTGCTACAGAAAGTTTCTTCTCTTGCTTTTTCCGTTCCGATTAAGACATAAGAGGCTGTACCCATACTTCCTGGGATTATAATTGGTTGCCCAACACTGCGATAATCCTTTGGAACTTCTTCTCTTCCTGGGCCAAAAGCTCTTGTCGCTCCTTTTCTATGTATGAACAACCTCTTTTTCTTACCATTAATTTCATACTCTTCTTCTTTGACAATATTATGACAAACGTCATAAACTAACTTTAATTCAGATTTTGGAAAAATTTCTTTAAAAGATTTCCTTATTTGATAAGTTATTAACTGCCTATTTGTCCAAGCAAAGTTGGCAGCTGCGCACATTGCTTTAAAGTAATCATCAGCTGTTTGAGTCCCTATTTTTGCATAAGCCAAATCTTTATCAGGCAATTTAGCCATAATATCCGGATGCTCTTTTTCTATTCTTCTCAAATAATCAGAACATGTTTGATGACCTAAACCCCTTGAACCAGTATGAATCATTACTACAACTAACCCTTTCTTTTTAATTCCAAAAGTTTCAGCAAGCTTTTTGTCGTATATCTCATCAATAGTCTGAATCTCTAGAAAATGATTTCCAGCTCCTAAAGTCCCTAATTGATGTTTCCCTCTATCCTTTGCTTTATCAGAAACTTTTGAAGCATCTGCTTTTTCTAATCTTCCGAATTCTTCACAGTGTTCTTTGTCTTCTTTTGTGGCGTATCCTTTTTCAACTGCCCAGTCAACACCTTTATTCAGCACTTCATCTAAT
>DAISWR010000097.1:0-1894 GCA_036826255.1 Nanobdellota archaeon
GGTCTTGAACTGCCGCCGCCCATGAATTGCCCTTTTTTACTTAGAAGCATTTAATTTAATTATGCAAGGGAATATAAAAAGATATCGAATGGGGGTAATTGTTTAGCTTTCTGAAGTTATGAATTATATACTCAAACACCGAAATCTTTATATTCTTAGTATATACTAAGGATATACTAAAGATGAGAAAGATTAAAATCAACATTTCTAACGAAATTACGATAAAGAACATTCAGGCTTATTTTGAGAAGACCGTTACCAAGTTTGGTAACGGTGCAAAGATAGATGCACCAAAAGAATATCATGGAAAGAAGGTGATTGTGCTTGTCGTTAGAGAATGAACAACTTAATGAGAAGATTAAGAAGCTTAATGAAGATATTTCTAAGCTCAATAATAAAATCGGAAAATTAGAAGAAGAAAATAGGCAAGTTCATGAAGAAAAAAGAAGAATTGAGAAAGAAAAGAAACTTATTGAAAAAGAGAAAGAAAAAGTAGAGAAAGAGTTTGAACAATACAAAACAAAATATCCTGCAGTAAAGGAATTACCCCCTTTTGTCAAAGAGGATGTAAAACATCCTAAGAAAACTCCAGGACAAAAGAAAGGACACAAAGCCTATTTCCGTAAAGTACCAGAGAGGATTGATTATATTATCTCTAGAGAAATTAACATTTGTCCCGACTGCAATGGAGAACTTAGTGAAACTCAAGAGATTCGCAAGAGGATTATTGTTGATATTCCCATTATTTCACAGACTATTAATACTCAGTACAATATTTATAGAAAGTATTGCAAAAGATGTGATAAAATTGTCGAACCGGAAATCCAGAATGCCCTGTCTAATAGCCCATTTGGATTAAATTTGATGTTGTTTGTGGTCTATCTAAAAATAAGTATGGCATTGCCTTACAATAAGATACAGCAATTGTTATTTACTATGTATAATCTCCAAATTAGTGAGGGAGGATTAGTAAATATACTCCTTCATATCAAAGAAGAGTTTGGTGATTATTACCAAACTCTTGAGAAAAAAATGCGAAGGGTAAAAACAAAACATTCAGATGAATCTGGTTGGAGAATAGACGGAATAAATAATTACATTTGGTTATTTATAACTGAAGAAATAGCATTGTACAAAATTAGAAAAGGCAGGGGTTCAGAAGTGCCAGTAGAAGTGCTTGGCAAGCAGAAAGGTAAAGTAATTACCTGCGATGGATTTTCAGCTTACAATAAGCTGAAACGTCTATCAGGATGTCTAATTCAGCTTTGCTGGTTTCATATCCTTAAAAATTCAAAAAAGCATAAAAAAAATTATCCAGAAGAAGCGACTATTATTCATGATAAGCTAAAAGAGATTTATGCCCTTGCAAAAAGCTATGATCATAAAGCAACAGATGAGCAGGTTGAAAAGCTCAAGAAGGAGATAAAATGGCTTGCATATCCTTTGTACAAGCATCACGAAGTAAAGGGATTTATTAATACTCTTCAGGAAAGGATTGATGATTTGTTCAGGTTTACTCAGGATAAAAAGATTGCAGGAGATAATAATTTAGCAGAAAGGGGGCTAAGAAAAGCGGTAATTATTCGGAAAATAAGTAATGGGAGTAGGAGTAATAATGGGGCAGAAATATTAGAAATCCTACTTTCTGTAGTGGAAACTGCCAGATTACAGAAGCAGAATCCGCTTCTGTTTATGCATAAAATCATAACTTCAGAAAGCTAAACAATTACGGATTATGGACTTCTTAATATATTCTAGAGATTTTGATTATCCGATAACTGAAATAGCTAAGAATGCAGATGTAAATTTCCAAACTTTAAAAAAGCTTTGGCCACAATTAGAAAAGAAAAAGATAGTTATTTCTACTAGGAAATTAGCTGGTGCGAAACTCTAT
>DAISWR010000098.1:0-995 GCA_036826255.1 Nanobdellota archaeon
ATGGTGGAGAACAGTTTTGCGTTCATTATTTAAGAAGGCACTCTAATTTAGTCTGGGGTCAAATTAACTCTATTGAAAAATATGGTTTTTTATTTTTTAATACCCCTTTCAATTATTACCATGATATGACTCATAGTGAAGATGAGTTTTATACTTTTACTTGGGTAGATACAAAAGAAGGGAGATTTGTATATAATGCTATTACTGGAGAATATGTTAAGGAGATTGATGATAAAGAAGACCCCGCAAAGAAATGGCTTGAAGAGCAAAATAAACAAATAGAAAAACTAAAGAAATTATCTGAATAAAGTAAAACATCTTAAATTAAGAAATCTGGAAAAACTGTAACCTTTCTAGAATTTGCAAAAATAGGTATTCCAATGACAATAATAAACATCTTAATTTACTTATTATTTTTTATTATAACTTAAAATGCAAGTGGCAAGAGGTATTTAACAGCGTTTATACAACATACTACTCAAAGGCACTTTTAGAAAGATTATCAGAAAGGGCAAGCATCTTTTCTCTTCTGTCTAATGCATCTAATGTGTTATAAACTCTTGCTCTATTATATCTTTGTAACATCGTACAATAACCATTAACCAATAACCAAATCACATCGCCAACTGCTCCACTGTTATTTCCACATCCTAAATCTTCAGCAAGTTTATATCCAAAATATGCCGTGGCTGGAGCATGAACTAATTCATTAATTCTTGCTGTTATTTCATATTGCTTTATTGTTTTTCTATTTCGCTCTTTCCCGATAAAATAGGTTCCTGTTGTTTTATCCTCTCTAACTTTTTTAGATATCCGTCCAATAGTTCCCATAACAAATTTTTTAAATTGTTTGACTCCCAAAGCTTCATATATTTTTCCACTTCTTTCAAAGGATTTTGGTCTAAAATACAAATCAGCAGATCTCCCAATAAAACTATCCTCATCGGTTTCAGAATATAATCTCCCCTCTAAATCTAAGACATCCTTGATCACTG
>DAISWR010000098.1:1005-1846 GCA_036826255.1 Nanobdellota archaeon
TCCCCCCATGATCCTTTCCTAACTTTCTACCGATATATTCACATACTTTTTTGAATTTCTTTATTCCTATCCATTCATAAACTCTGCCTTTTTTCCACCTTTCAAAGGATTTTGGTCTAAAATACAAATTATTAGATCTACTAATAAGACTATCCTCATCTGTTTCAGAATATAATTTACCCTCTAAATCTAAAACTTCATTAATCACTGGTAATGCTTTTGTTTCCATATTTTCATGTAAAATGTTAGATTTTATAAAGCTTTATTTCTGCTGCAAGAAGGTGTTTTAATTTTCGTAAAGCTTCATTATGAATTTGTCTAGCTCTTTCTATGCTAACCCCTCCTATCCTTTCACCAATCTGTTCATATGGTAAGAGATCACCACTTTTGAAATACCTCAGTCTTAAGACTTCTGCTTCCTTTATAGTTAATGAGTATAGTGCTTCATCTATATGTTGCATTAGCTCAGCTTTATTAGCCTCATGTTCAGCTTCTGATTCACTAGACGGTAATTGTCTTTGGTCAATATACGACAATGAAAGTAATTGTGCCCTTTGAATAGTTCTTTCAGCAACATATTTCTTTGGGATTTTAACGTGCCTTAGTTCTTCTGGAAAAACGTCTTCTTCTAATAGAAAAATTCCTCTTTTTCTATAAAATTTACAAATCTTCTTCTGAACTTCTGGTAAAGGCAGTCCTAGTAAAGCCTCATATCTGTTATAAGAGCTATAAGAAATGCCAAGCTTTTTAGCTGCTTGTGGCGCCGATAAGCCTAAACTTTCTCTTGCATTAACCAGTTTTGCATTTTTTAGTCTGGCTTCTAGTCTTAAATCAAATCCAC
>DAISWR010000099.1:0-1817 GCA_036826255.1 Nanobdellota archaeon
CAAGAAGTTTTTGTTGTGCAGCATTGTCTTGAGAACCAACATAATCTGACTTTAATTCGTATTTTTTCCCCATAATTACCCCCCCATAGTTTGTATTATTTGTAAAGTAGTAATAATTTTTTATATATAAATATATGTTGTAGCGATATAGTGTGTAGGTTCATAAGATATGTCCCCTTCTAAATGAGGGGTGATAAATCTGAGAAAAGATGAAATAAGAAGAGCAGCAATTAAACTAAGATTTAAGTTTAAATCATATGCGAAGATACAAAGACTCCTAATAGAGAACCATAATTATGAAGTTAGCAGGAAAACAATAAAGAGATGGTATAAGAGATTCAATAAAGGTAATTGGAATCTAAAAGATAATTCTACAATCCCACCAAATATTAGTTATAAATTTTCAAAGGAAGAATTAGAAGAAGCAGTTCTAATAAGATTAAGCAAGGGGTATAGTGCTTATCAAATTAAAGCGAAGTTAAATCAACATGATATTTTTATGTCTGAGTCTACAATTAAAAGAGTAATAAGTGCTTGTAAATTATCAAGAGGAAATAAGATGGAAGGCCAGAGATTAAAATGGTTAAAGTTTGAAAGAGATACTCCTAATTCTATGTGGCAGTTAGACGCCACAAGTTATAATGGAATATGGTTATTGCCTGTAATTGATGACTGCTCTCGTTATTGCTTAGGTATAGCTGTTCTGCAAAATGTGACAACAGAGAATGTGATTAAGTTCTTAGAAGAAATAACCCTTATGCATGGAAAACCTAGAGAATTATTAACTGATAATGGAAAAGAATATGGTGGTAATGGGAAAGGAGATAATGAATTTGATAAATGGTGCAGGAGAAAAGGAATCAAGCATATTAGAACTGGATTGCATAAACCAACAACAGTTGGTAAAGTTGGGAGACTGCAATTTACGATTACATATGAACTTCCTTATTGTTTTAATGATCTAGAATACTTTAGATGGAGATACAATACTGATAGACCGCATAGAAGTCTAAACGGTTTAACACCAAATGAAGTTTATTTTGGATGGAAAAGACATAAGAAATATATGTTAGAGAAACAACAAATTATCAAAGGAGTAGGGGGACAAATGTCTTGATCCTACACATTCTAGAAATTTAAGATAGGTTTAAAAATTCTAGAATCCAATGGCTAATTATGGACAAAATACAGGAATACAAGTTGGGATCGTTTATTATTGAAGGAAGACAGTTCCTGGGCAATGTTAAAATAGTAAATGGAAAGGTAAGATACTGGGAAAAGTCAGAGAACCAGAATTTAAGCTCGAATGATTTAAAAGAAATAATTGAGCAAAATCCTGAATTTTTAATAATTGGAACTGGCGCTGCGGGATTATTGAAAGTACCTGACCATGTGAAACAAGAAGCTGCTGAAAAAGGAATTTCTGTTTTTATTGGGAAAACACAAGATGTAGTAAAACGATTTAATGATCTTAATACCCAGAAAAAGAAAGTTAGCGCTATTTTATGTGCTAGCAGTTAAATTTAAATATCATTTAATTTGAACTTTTCTTTTATGGGCCGGTGGTCTAGTGGCTAAGTTATTCCATAAATGACAAGACGTTTACACCGTCTAGATCGAAGGTTCAAATCCTTCTCGGCCCATTTAACCTTTTTTTACAAAAAAAGTTAATCAAAAAATAATTTAAATTCTAAGGAGAAAATTAATAGCAGAATATTAATTAGATAAATAGAATTACAGATTAAACAAAGAGTTTTTAATTTTATTAAGGATAAGTAGGCAAGGTAGATACTGCCTAAAAAACCAAGAGTGACTAA
>DAISWR010000100.1:0-1786 GCA_036826255.1 Nanobdellota archaeon
ATTCACTAGCCCCATATCGGTCAATTTCAGAATTAATTATCATATTATTTAAAACATCAAAACAGGAAGAAACTTGAGCCATTGGGATTATGGTTAGATGATTATTTTTGGCAAAGCCAAAATCTTCAACAACTTCTAAGGAAAGAGGTAGATGTATTCTGCTTCCATCAACTACTAATAATCTAAATCCCTTCCATAAATCAAACACATTATCAGTATAAAATTCTTTAATTATGCCATCGTTTAATTCTATAAATGCTGTATGACTTAATTTCATTCTGCTTTGACAAAAAGCAGAGTTGGTTATATTCTTTTCGCTAGAAAAATTTAGAAAGAACTCTGTAAGTTCTTTTTGTAAAGATTTTTTTATAGAATTTAACATGAACAAGATTATTTTTGGAAAAGTCAGCTTTCTTTTTCTTGTAAAATCTTTATCAGATTTTCTATTTGATTCTAAAAATTGTTTAGAATAAATTTTATTTCTAATGTAATTAATAAATCTCTCACTCTTTTTCTTCTTTCTTTTCATAAAAGGTATAATGCCGAAAGATTTATAAAGATATCTATAGTTATCTTATTATGAGAATAATAAAGTTAAATAAAGGAAAACTTGTATTGAAGGATGAAGAAATAGAAGGGTTCTTAGAAAGAGTAGTAACTCCAATCGGAACTTCTGCTAAAGCAGATGTTCCAAGAAAGTATTTAGGAAAGAGGGTTTATGTTATTGTTACCAAGAAAAAAGTTAAGGCTTAACTTAATGACATTGGGCGTTAATCCTTAGGTTCAAGTCTCCAAAAGCTTATCGACGCTGAGGTTTGGGGAGCACTTAACTATATGTTTCGGGGGGCGTTAACATCTTAAAGTTTACTAATGCTAATAGAAAGCTTTATAAATAACCTTTCTATTACTATAATATGGACTTTAAAAGTATAATTAAAGAGCAAAGAGAAGAACTTGAGAAGATAGAAAAAGAAGAAAAAATAATAGAAAGAACCGGATTAAACAAAAGTAAAGAATCCTTAAAATATCCTAACATACTTGCCATTTTAGGAATAAGAAGATGTGGAAAATCTATTTTTTCTTATTTATTGGCAAAACCCCACAAATTCGCATATATTAACTTTGATGATGAAAGGTTAGCAGGATTAAAAAGTGACGATTTGAATAAGATTTTAGAATCATTCTATGAACTTTATGAAGACATAGATTACATAATTTTAGATGAAATTCAAAATGTAGATAATTGGGAACTATTTGTAAACAGATTAAGAAGGACAAAAAAGATAATTCTTACTGGAAGCAACTCTAAGCTTTTATCTGGAGAGTTATCAACTCATTTAACTGGGAGATATTTAGATATAATTTTATTTCCTTTTTCATTTAAGGAATTTTTGAAATTAAAGGAAGTTAAAGAAAATAAAGTATATACAACACAAGAAAAAGCAGAAATTATGAAGACTTTGCAGGAATATCTTGAAATAGGAGGATTTCCAGAAGCATATAAATTTGGAAAAGGAATGATTTCAAAAATTTATGAAGATATACTCACAAAAGATATTTTATTGAGATATAACATTTCTAAAAAAGAAGAAATAAAGAAACTTGCTAAATATCTTATAACAAATTCTTCTGGAGAAATAACTTACAGTAAATTAGCAAGAATATTTAATATTAAACATGTATCTACAATATCTAATTGGATTTCATATCTTGAAAATGCTTTTTTAATATTTAGATTAGAAAGATTTGATTTTAAATTGAAACAACAATTTATAGCTCCTAAAAA
>DAISWR010000101.1:0-1745 GCA_036826255.1 Nanobdellota archaeon
CCTAATTCTCTGCCAATTGCCAAGGCAGTTAACTTATGATCTCCAGTAATCATTACAACTTTTATTCCAGCATCATCACATTCCTTAAGAGCTAATTTAACTTCCTCCCTTGGAGGATCTATCATGCCCATTAAACCAACAAATATTAACTCATTTTCTTTACCTCTGTCAGAATAAGCAAAACCCAAGACCCTTAAGGCGTTATTAGCCATCTTTTCATTTTCTTTAGATATTTTCTCTTTTTCCTGCCCAGTTAGTAATCTTAATCTGCCTTCTATTAAAATATATTTACACTTATTAAGAATAACTTCGACTGCGCCTTTAAAATAAACTTTGTTGCCCTCATGAAAAGTAGCCATAAATTTTGTTTCAGACTCAAATGGAATTTCATTAATCCTTTTTTCTTTGCTATAAACCCCTTTTTCAGCAACAACAAGTAAAGCTAATTCAGTTGGATCCCCAGTCAGGTTTTCTAAGTTAGCGTCATTGCAGTTAGCAGCTATGCTTAGTAATTGGTTTAATTTCCTAGAATCATATCCTTGGCCATTGTAAGAGAACTTACCTTCTTTGCTATAACCCTCTCCAGAAACACCTATTAGCTTATTATCAGAGAATATTTCCTTAACCGTCATCTCATTTTTTGTTAAAGTCCCAGTTTTATCTGCACATATAACTGTAGTTGCACCTAAAGTTTCTACAGCAGAAAGTTTTCTAATTAAAGCATTCTTTCTCATCATCCTTCTAACACCCAAAGCTAAGCTAACAGTAATAACTGCAGGCAAGCCTTCAGGAATTGCAGCAACAGCTAAGCTAACAGACGCTAAAAACATCTCCAACAACCCTATCCCTAAGATTAATCCAACAGAAAACACAATGGCAATTATTACTAAGATAGCTATACCTAAAAACTTTGCCAGACCATCTAGTTTTTTCTGTAAAGGTGTCTTCTCAGTTTTAGTCTCCTGAACCAGAGTGGCTATCTTACCTATCTCAGTATCCATAGCCGTCCTGACAACAACAGCCCTGCCAATACCCCTAGTAACTAAAGTTCCAGAAAAAAGCATATTCTTCTGGTCAGCAATATTCTTAGTATTAACTGTCTTATCTACTTTGCTTGCAGGAACACTCTCTCCAGTTAAAGCAGCCTCATCAACATTTACGTTGTTGCTGTAAATTATTCTGCAATCAGCAGGTATTTTATCTCCAGCTTCTATCTTGATTATATCTCCAATGACTAATCCCTCTGCTAAAATTACTTGCTCCTTGCCATCTCTAATGACTGTTGTCTTTAAAGCCTCTAACTTCTTTAAAGCCTCTATAGTTTTCTCAGCTTTATACTCCTGAAAAAATCCAATTAAAGCATTTAATACAACAATGACTAAGATTACAAGAGAATCAGCAACTTCTCCAATAAAAAAGGATATTATGGCTGCTAATATTAAGATTATAATTAAAAAACTTTTAAATTGGTTAAAAAAAATCTTGAAGGGGGACAAGCCTTTTTCCTCTTTTAGCCTATTTAATCCGTACTTCTCCAATCTGTTTTTAGCTTCTTCATTGCTTAATCCGTTTTCTGTTGTATTTAATTCTTTTAGAACCTCTTTTATACCACTACTATAATATTCCATTAATTAGGATTTTGTTTATAATATATTTAAGTCTTTCTACAGAAAACTTTATAATGCATCTCTGGGTTACCTAAAATAAAGCGCCGATAGTTTAATGGCCAGAATTTCGGCCTTCCA
>DAISWR010000102.1:0-1716 GCA_036826255.1 Nanobdellota archaeon
GCTTAGGACCTAGTAGCTTAGTGCTTACGCAGGTTCAAATCCTGTCCCGCGCATCATACTTCTATTTAGAGTCGCCACCTTGGTCTTCCCTAGCCTTAAGTAGTGTTCGTAGAAATCTCAAACGACATTAATGTTTGGAAAAAGTCTTGATAAAAACAAACACTTTCTTATCCCACTCATCAAGGGTATGTTGATATCCTTCTTTTTTAATCAGAGCCTCAATGACAAAGAATATTTTTTGTTGTGTTTGCAAATCTCCATTTCTAAGGATTCTCTTGACATCATTCTTTAGTTCTCTTCCAGAAAGAGGGATTTTATCTAGTGGATGGTGTTTGAGTTCCCATTCCCAATATTTGTAATAAGGCCTAATTCTCCCTTCATGTAATGCAAACAGAATATTCATCAAATGTTGAATGGACAAAGCTACTTCTAGATGAGCCCCCATATCTTCTCCATCTCTAAAACACTTAACAGATCGGAAAACTGCATTAATGTAAGCACTAATTTCTCTAGAAACAAATTCTTTAATTTGGGGGCTAGGAATTTTACCCTTCTCATCAACAATTGCTTGTATTTCTCCATTGGTTTTATCGATAATAACTTTTACATGTGTAAAATCATATCTATCCCACTCTTCTCCAGAACCCCATTCAGCATATGCTTTTAGCTGACCTAATGAAAATACACCAATATCAAAGTATTTATCTTCAAGATCATCATATTTCCTTTGATAGCTAACAAGAACTTTATTTTTAACTATAATTCTAATATCCCAATCAGAATGAGGAGTAGATCTTTCCTTGCCCCTAGAACCAGTTAGAAAGAATGCAAGAATATTAGCATCATCCTTTGCTTCAGCGAGTAGTCTTTCAAACTTTCTTTCAGAGGAGTCCATTATTTATACCTACCTATTGGGAATATATAAATCTATTTAGTCGTAATCTTAGAATTCCTAAACAGAACGCTTAAATACTATGATTACTATAAATAATAATTATAACAATCGGAGGAAATAACTATGGCAACACTCTCAGTAGCTGTCCCAGACACACTAAAAAAGAAAATGACCCAACTCGAAGAGGTAAATTGGTCTGCTGTCGCAAGACATGCATTTGAACAAAAAGTGAATCAAATAGAATTCCTCAAGTATCTTGCAAAGAAAAGTACTCTTAACGCAAAAGATGCAGAAGAGATAAGCACCAAAATCAGTAAAGGTATGGCGAAGAGAGTTATGGAGAAGGAGTAGATTATTATCCCCATTATAACTTTCTACTATTTATTTGTGGACAATACCAAAGCTTAAACTATTCAACTCTAATTTCAAACCTTTTTTCACAATAGCCCTTGAAGTCTTTTTGATTATAGAAATCAATAGATTGTTAGAATTATTTTATAGAAAGATATTCCAATAAGATTTAACCATTTCATCAGATACATACTGTATTAACAGGTCATAATCCTTAATATTAGCCTCTTTTAGATTTGATTTATCTGCTTTTCTTAATGCTAAAAGATAATTATTTCTTATTTTAGTATGTATAACCATTGGAGGATAATTATTATTCATGAGTATATAATTCAGCAAAATTCTTCCCGTTCTCCCATTTCCATCAAAAAAAGGGTGAATCATCTCGAATTTATGATGAAAAATGGTTGTTAAAACTAATGGGTGTAGTTTATCTTTATTTTTTTCATACCATTTCAATAAAATATCCA
>DAISWR010000103.1:0-1715 GCA_036826255.1 Nanobdellota archaeon
ACCTGTAAAGTTTAAAACTAAACCATTGTCTCCAATAACTCCTGAGTAAATCCAAGGAATTCTATTTTTATGGCAGTATTCATTGAGCAAGTTTCTTGTTTCAATATTATCAGTGCAATCTAAAACTAAATCAGCTTTTATTTCATTAATGTTCTTATAATCCAAATCCATAACTAAGGCTCTTATCTTAACTTCAGAATTTATCTTTTCTAAATGTCCTTTTATTGCTTCTGCTTTTACATTCCCAATATCATCTTCATTGTATAATGCCTGTCTCTGCAGATTATCTAATTCAACAACATCTCTGTCTATTAAGATTAACTCTCCAATTCCTGCTCTTGCTAGCAACTCAGCAGATGAGCTTCCTGTAGCACCTAATCCAATTACAGCTACTTTGCTTTTCTTAAGCAAGTTTTGTCCTTCTTTGCCTATTCTGCTGAATAGCTCCTGCCTTGAATATCTCATAATTGTATACTGTAGAATATAGTTTTTAAAGGTTTTTAATTTAAGGTCTTTTCTTCCACAAATAAATCATCATAACCAATCCAAGAACAACCAAAGGAATACTCCAGTACTGCCCAACAGTCAAACCATAGTTAATGGGAAAGTCCTTGTAAAACTCAACCAAAAACCTGAATAATCCATAAAGAAAAATAAAGCTCCAGAATAAAAATCCAGATGGAAGATTTTTAACTTTTCTTAGATTGAATAAAATAATAAAGAGTAATAAATTCTTGAAACTGGAATAAAGCTGGGAAGGATGCCTTAATTCCTCATAATTATCAAATTTAACGCCTAAAAAAGAATCAGTAACTCTTCCAACTAATTCTTGATTAACAAAATTGCCAATCCTGATAAAAACGCCAAGCAAGGCAACAGCAATAACACCAATGTCAGCCAAATCATAAAATTTTATCTTCTTAACTTTAGAAAAAATCAAAGTAACTATTATGCCTCCAATAATACCTCCATGGCTGCTTATTCCACCGTGCCAAATATAAAAAATCTCTATTAAATTCCTGGAAAAATAATCCCAGTTATAAGCAAAAACATGGAATAGCCTAGCTCCAATCAGCAAACCAATAATCATCCAGAAAATATAATCCCAGGCGTCCTTTTCATTTATACCTTTCTCTTTCCTTAGTTTTAAAAAGACATAAATAGAAAGCAAAGCGCCTATCACTAATAATGTGCCATACCATCTTATGCTTAAGCTACCAATACTAAAAGCAATAGGGTTTACCACAACTTAAGATATAATCCATTAATTATAAAGCTTATGCTGAACATAAACTATATAAAACTACGAAACTGAATTTTAAGTAAAAATAGAGGTAATATGACGCACATCTCAGAAAGAGAATCAGAGCTACCTGAAGCTGTAATAGGAAAACTTCTAAAGATATCATCCGAAAGCAAAGATATTATTTCTTTATCTGTTGGAGAGCCAGATTTCATAACACCAAAGCCATTACTAGACTATGCAAAGACAGTGATTTCCAAAGGAACGCATTATACAGCCACAACAGGAAGGATTGAATTAAGAGAGGCTATTGCAAAGAAACTAAAAAAAGATAACAAAATTAACCTTAATCCGGAAAATATACTGGTAACAAACGGCTCTCAGGAAGCAATTTTAACAGGCTTCTTATCCACATTAGATCCTTCTGAACAGGCAATAGTTCCTAATCCAGGATACCTTGCTTATATCCCAG
>DAISWR010000104.1:0-1662 GCA_036826255.1 Nanobdellota archaeon
GGCTAGTAAAGCGAAGCCGTAATAAAAATGATGAATGTGGTAAATATTAATAATCCATGATAACTTAGCGAAATAAGTTGCAAATATCCTTGCGATTAAGAACGTTATTAAAAATGAAATAAAAACCAGCATAGGAGTTTTTTTGTTTCTTCTTACTATGTCCAAGTACCATAAACTTTTTAAGTCTCTGAAAAATTTTAACATGTTTAAAAATTATAAATAGAATTATTTAAATATTACTAATGCTTTTATTTGAATATGTTATTTAACGTCAAAAAATACGGGGTTATTGTAATTATTGCTGTATTATTATCTTTATTTGCTTTTAGCATTGTTGATTTAATTCAGGAAAGTCCAAAATATGAAGATTATTGCGGAAGCGAGATTTTTCCAAGAAAGATAGCTACAGACAGCACTAATTGTCCTGATTTTATAGAACCGAGTGATTTAGAAGTTAGAGAATGCAATGTAAATAAAGGGGATATCCAATATAAATATGACGGCAAGGGTTGTGTAGTAAGCTATGAATGCAACACCTGCAGAATCGGTTTTGATGAAGAAAGCAAAAAACATAGGTTATTAGGATTTATTGTTACAACTGTTTTTGGGGTTATGGCAATTTTAGTTGGATTATACTCTAAAGGTAAAGAAGAAGTTATTGAATGGATTTTCTCAGGAATATTAATTGGTGGCATATTAAGCATAATATTCGGCACTGTATCTTACTTTAATGATATGGGCAGATTTGTAAAGCCAATAATATTAATTGTAGAATTAGGATTGATAATTTTAATTGCTTTAAGAACTGCTAAGAAGAGGAAGTAACTGCTTCATAAATTTCTCTAGTTCTTTGGGGTCTATTTAAAAATGCAGCTTTGCGATAAGCTCCATGAAAATCCTCTATTCTTTCAAAGAAAGAGTCTCTAAAACTCCTTCTTACAATTACTGAAACATTTTTCAATCTTTCAGATAAATCTACCCTATCCCTAGGGTTTATATCATCGATACTTTCTAGCTCACCACGAGGGAATCTGGATGCTGCATCCTCATATACTTGAACCATTAAAAATTCAGGAAGACCCAAATAATTTCTACCAAATCTTTCTAAGTTTGATGGTGCCCAGGAAAGGCTACCTTTGCTAACATAAGCAGCTAATCTTTCTCCTTTAGTTAATATTCCCCGCATTTCAATTGGGATTACTAAATTCCTTACACCCACAAGAGTTAAAAGTCCTGTGTGCGGCCCTAATTTATGGATAAAGGTTCCAACTTTGGAATTTGGATAAAGGTTTCTATCTCCTTGAGGGATAGTCTCTGCAATTTCTGGTTGAGAAGATCTGTAAATATGAGAACTATCATAATACCTTTCTATCCCTCTTGAAGAGGGTAGAAGTGTTTCTACGGCTACACTTACTGTATCTACCCCTGCCCCTAATTGAATTATCTGTCTTTCAAGTTCACTTATCCTATCTTTTATTCCTTTTACCCTAAATGCCGCTCCAGCGTTTACAGAATCTCCACCCATTTGTTCATATGTAACTCTAAGTCTATCTATTTCCCGTCTTCTTCTTTGAATATCAGATTCCTGATTTTCCATATTACAAAACTACTTTCAAAGGTTTTTAAAACTTTCGGTTTTGTTATTTCTTTTAAGTAGTAAAA
>DAISWR010000105.1:0-1649 GCA_036826255.1 Nanobdellota archaeon
TCTTCAATTAATTGAGGAGCTGATATTCCATTCTGACTTGGTGCTCTTTCAGTTCTGTAAACTGTTATTCTTGCCATGCTAATTTTTATTATAATTGGTTTATAAATCTTTCTATTTATCATTACTTTATAGTGATAACTAATAAACATATAACTAACTTTGGAGTGTTGCATAAATAATTCTAAGGTTATTAGATTATAGAAAAATCAAGCATTATAGCTTAACTTTTTTCTTGGTGATGATAACATAAACTCTCTTTCCTAGATATCTTCTAGGAATATCTGCTTTAGCTGATGTTCCAACAGGAGTTACAACTCTTTCTAGAAAACCTTCTACTTCATCTTCTCTTAAAAATAGCTTTCCTTTATTTAGCTTAATTATTCTCATATTAAGACAACTATAGACAACTATATAAACTTTTCGGTTCTATAATATTTAAGGAGGTTATAACAAAATGACTAAAAATGAAGTGAGATGGGGAAAGAAAGTTTTTTACATAAGGGACTGGAAAAATGTCAATGAAACTTATGTGCAAAAAGCAACTTTTTATTTAGAATTTAAATGGGCTAATAATTGGAGCAAAGAACTTGCTGAAATGAATTTGGGAAAAAGAGGAGCGCCTTACCAATTTCCAAATTCATTAATAAACTTGCAAGCAATCTGGTTGAATTTCTTTAGTTATCGAGGAGCAGAAGGCATAACTAGGCAACTTGCAGATTTAAGAATACTGCCAGAGTATAACGATTACTCAACAATTCATCGTCGAGTAATAGACTTGGATTTAGAAATTCCAAAGCCAAAAAGCAAAGAAATATCTGTAAGTACTGATGGCTCTGGAGTCAAAATGAATATGAGCGGAGAATATTTTGAGCAGATGTATGGAAAAGGAGACAGAAAAAAGTTTATCAAAGTAGTTGTTTCTGCAGATCCCTTTAAAAAAGATATTCTCAAAGTTGAAGTTTCCCTCGAGGGCGAAGGAGATTCTGAACCAGAAATAGCTGAAGAACATTTAGATCAGCTATTTAAAGAGGGCTATAATATAAAAGAATTTTTTGGTGATGGCTCTTTTGATACGAATAATTTATTTGATTTATGCGATTTTTATCAAATAAATCCTAGGATAAAAATAAGAGAAACTGCTATTATCGACTCCGATAATTCTTGGAGAAGAAACATTGAAGTGAAAAAATATCTAAAGATGGGATATAAGAAGTGGGCGAAGAAAAATAGTTATGGAAGAAGGTGGACAGGCACAGAAGGAATTTTCTCAGCTGTAAAGAAGATTTATGGCGAGAGAGTCAGAGCGCATAGGGTCGATAATATGTGCTTAGAAGCAAAGAGAAAATTCTGGGCATATCAGATTATCAAGAGGTACGCCGAGGATAAAATGGGTTTGATCAATTAGAAACTAAGAAAGGATTATAATTTTAGGAATTACGCAACACTCCAGTTTAGTATCAGAATATATTAAATGGACAAATACAACGGAAAAAATCAAAAATGGATATCTTATGCCGTTACTTTTTTTAAAACCAAGTGCAAAAATACTAGAATCTCTTAACAAAGTGATTAAACATGTTTATGGGAAAGACATAAGTGAGATGAGTTTAGATGAATTCAGGGGTGCAAGTCATCTTGCTTCTCTTGAT
>DAISWR010000106.1:0-1622 GCA_036826255.1 Nanobdellota archaeon
CAACATATATACCTTCTCCACTACTTAGAATAGAATTAGCATCTAAAAGTTTTGATCAAGGCAGGCTAATAACAGGACTTGTAAGACTAAACCTCTCAGGAAGAATTTCTCAAAATGATACAATAACCCTATCAACAAATAACCAATCTTCAGAGAGAAAATTAATTGATTTGGTAAGAAGTCTTAATGTTCCTTATAGGGAATTACAAACAATATACAAAGGAGAAAATCCTTTACCAATAAAGCAACTTACTTTTAATTCGGCAGGTTCACAATTAGTTGGAATAAAAGTAAGATCTAAATCAAATGTGGTTGGCTTTAAATTAGATGTAGAAGGAAAAGCGTTTAATAGCCAATTCCCAAAATTCCCAAGAATAGATATTGGTTCTAAAGAATTATACAATGATTGGGAATATTATGGAAATTTAGAATCTTATGATACTGTTCCAGCAGCTGCTTCGGGATTGGAACTTGTAAATACAGAAGAGCAGATAATAATAACAAATTCCCCAAAAACATTTTACTGTGAAAAGATAAATCTCCCAGAGTCTAGAGCATTTAAGCTGTCAGCAAGATATCAAAAAACATCAAGCTTGGGGGACTTGAGGCTTAAAGTCATAGCTTCAGACTTTTCTGAAATACCAACCGCAGAATGCGATCTCCCAGAAAATACAGATCTAAATTGGCATGATTGTGATGCTGTTTTGGATAGGCCACTTAAAGGAGAGAAGTTAATCTGCTTATATTCTGATAAAGACCAAGCTATTAATGGATTAGCAAAATTATCCATAGACCCATCAACAACATCTGGGAATCCAAATTCCGATGGTTATGTATGCAATCAAGACTTTGACTGTGATTTAACACCTCCAACAGATTATTACATAAGGGCTTATCCAGGAATTTATCCAAAAATACTATCAACAAAAGAAACATTCCAAAACTGGTCAACTTCTCCAGAAATAGAAAAATTATCATTTAACAGGCATTTAGGCATATGCGAGCCATTTGATTTTAGCAAAACGTTCTGCATGATTCCATTAAAGATTATATCAGACTCTTCAGGTATAATAGAACTGTCTGGATTAGAGCTAAGGTATTCAAAAGATGGTTCAACATTTGCTCCAGTAACAGAATTAAATGACTTAACTTATACAGAGTCTTCAATAGAGATAGTTAATGGAGCAGAATTACAAATTCCTATAGCAGCCTTTAACTTGGTTGCTCCTTCAACAAAAACAGCTATTCTAACAGTAGAAACCTCAACTGGATTAACAGCAGAAAAGAACTATGATGTAAACCTTATTGAAAGTGAGGTAACTCTAGAACCAATACCAGCAACATTAAACAAAATAAGCATAGCAAAGAATACTCTAACAAGACTAAAATCAGATAAAATAACAGCCGCCTTAGGACTGATGGAAAAGATTAATTCAGTTTTTGGTGAATTAATTAAAATTGAAAGCAGCGTAAACCTTATCCAAGCCAGTACAAACCTAACCCAGATTGAAAAAGAAATTCAGGTCTTAGCAACTAATATCCAGTTAGATGAAATATTAAAACAAGTTCCAAAAGATTACAATATAAAAGCCTCATTTAAATTTTCCCCTCCAAGAATGAGC
>DAISWR010000107.1:0-1618 GCA_036826255.1 Nanobdellota archaeon
ATTAAGCCGCGATCGCATAACCTGGTATTGCGCAGGATTGCTAATCCTGTTTCCTAACGGATATCTGGGTTCAAATCCCAGTCGCGGCGCCATTATCCTAATAAACTTTATATACTTAAATCAACAAGCAAATAATAATGACTTTAGTAAAAACAAATATAACAAAAATAGAGATACCTAAATTAGATTTTAAAAATAGGAAAATCCAGTGTAAGATATACACAGACACTAATTCTCCTCTTGAAAAGACTTTTACCATGACTAACTCAGAAGAAATGACAAAGCAAATAATAAGTGAGGTAAAAGAAAGTATAAGAGTAAGTACAGTACCAGATGAAGATTCTATCTTTTCAAGTAGTACAGGAGTCTACCTCATGAACAGCGATGACAGCATAAAAAAGATAACCCATTTTATTAGCGGATTAATAGAAAAAACAAACAAACTCAGAATGTCAACAGACGCTTACGATTACATGAAATTGTTCAACGAAGTTAATGATATACATGTATTAAAACTCTAAATGAAAAACCAAGAATTAATAAAGATATTTTATGATATTGCAGAAATTCTAGAGATAAAAAAGATAGAGTGGAAACCAAGAGCATATAGAAAAGCGGCCCTATCAATCCAATCATTATCAGAGGATATTGAAGATATCTACAAAGAAAAAGGTCTGGCTGGATTAAAAGAAATTCCTGGCATTGGGGATGCAATATCCCAAAAAATTGCAGAGTATATAGAAACTGGAAAGATCCATGAATATGAAAAATTAAAAGAATCGATACCTCCACATCTAACAGAACTATCAAAAATTGGTGGCTTAGGGCCAAAAAGAGCACAATTTCTATTTGAAGAGTTAAAAATTAAGAATATTAAAGACTTGGAAAGAGCAACTAAAAAAGATGAAATAGCTAAACTTCCAACCTTTGGAATTAAATCCCAGGAAAATATAAAAAAAGGACTGGAACTATATAAAAAAGGACAGGAAAGGAGGCTTCTAGGTTATGTATTGCCAATTGCTGAAGAACTAAAAGCTGAATTAGATAAATTAAAAGAAATAAAAAAAATTGACATAGCTGGATCAGTAAGAAGGAGAAAAGAAACAATAAAAGATATAGACATATTAGTTATTGGGAAAAATAAAGAAAAGATAATGGATTATTTTACTTCTCTCCCTGTTGTTTCTAGGATACTAGCTAAAGGGCATACAAAGTCCTCTGTGGTGTTAACAAATAATATGCAGGCAGATTTAAGAGTCTTAGATCCAAAAAATTATGGAGCTGCACTAAATTATTTTACAGGCAGCAAGGAACATAATGTAAGGTTAAGGCAGATTGCAATAAAAAAGGGGTATAAGTTTAGTGAATATGGGTTATTCAGCAGAAAGACAAATAGGTATGTTGCAGGAAGGACAGAACAAGAGATATATAAAAAACTAGGATTAAAATACGTAGAGCCTGAATTAAGAGAAAGTATGGGAGAATTGGATTTAGAAATAAATAAGCGTCTCCCAAGATTAATCACTTTAAAAGATATAAAAGGCGACTTACATTCCCATACGAAAGCAACAGATGGTGTTAACACAATAGAAGAGATGGCATTAGCAGCTAAAAAAAG
>DAISWR010000108.1:0-995 GCA_036826255.1 Nanobdellota archaeon
CTGAAGGATTTTTTTAATTTAAGATAGAATTAGGCTATTTTTGCAAACTTCTCTTAAGATTATTAATGAATCTGGCTCATCTTTATTTGATTGACCAGCATTAATTAAGTTAACTATAGTCAAGGACACTGAAAATTGAGCATTTGTGCCTTGACTATTTAGGGAAAGACATGCAATTTTGCTCAATTATTTATGTCTTTAACTATATAAGCCAAATAATAAGCCCCAGAAAAGCAACATAAAAATAAGTCCAAAACTCATCATTCCATAGCTGCTTATTCCAAAACCGCCCATAACAAAGAGAATAATAATTACAGCAATGAAAATCAATATAAGTGTGTTTTTATCTTTTTTCATGTTTATCAACCTCTTAATTCTCCTTTCATATTATTAAATTGTTTCTTATTTATCTTTCCTTTTACAGCGGTAATCATTATAAATTTTTTATGAATATTGCAATCTATAATATCTCTAAATCTCGCAGTATTCAGCATAGATTTAATTTTATTGCTGGAAAATCTTGGGCAATTGTCAAGTTTTTCTCCAAAGGCAGGATTATATTCTTCAATAAATATTTTTCCACCAATCTTCAAGATGCGCCTTATCTTTGAAAGTATGCTACTTAACTCAGTTAGGTGATGGAGAACATGAACAATCAAAACAGCATCAAAAGTTTCCTTTTTAAATTTCTTATTTATAAATTTAGAATCACAAAGATGACATAGAGCTAATCCTTTAAATGTTCCCTTTCTTAATTTTTCATTTGCCCTATGTATTTTTCCTTTATCCAAATCAACCCCATCAATATGACAATTAAGGGAAGAAATTAAATAAAGAGCCATAACTCCATCACCACACCCAATATCTAGCACTCTTTTTGAATCGCCAATCTCTCTTTTTAAAAACTTCTTCATTAATAAAGAAGGCGCTTTTATTATTGACATATCTGCATCATAACTCTTGAATGAATTTATTTTTCTTTAATCTTTCAGCCA
>DAISWR010000108.1:1005-1616 GCA_036826255.1 Nanobdellota archaeon
CAAAACATCTCTTATTATATCAAATGCTTTTATTATTTTAGGAGCTGTAATTTTATAGTATATATTTTTGCCTTTCCTGTCTGATATAACAATTCCCTTGTATTTCATAATTGACAGATGCTGGGAAATATTAGCTTGGCTTAATTTTGTTTTTTCTATTAACTCTGTTACTGATAATTGTTTATCTCTCAGAAGATTTAATATCTCTAATCTTGTAGAATTAGAGAACACTTTGCACATTTCAGCATGAATTTTATATAATTCTTTCATATTAATATATTAGAATAATCTAATATTTAAATACTTTTTGGTAATTAAACATAACTCTCTCTATAATTATTTGAGAACCTCATGATTTAAGCAAGAATATTTAAACCAAAAGCAACAAAGAAATTCATGGAAAAAGAACAAGAGATGATTGTAGAACAAGGAGAGTATAACTTAATTGCAAATACAGACAAAGACTTCAAGATAACTCACCTAATTCTCAAAGCAGAAAACGGCTCAAAACGGGTCTGGAAAGTCGAGGAATTATCAGAAAAGGAAGTTTCTTTTAAGATAGAAAAATTCGCCTAAGTAGATTAAATTATATTTATCTTATTAACAGTTTC
>DAISWR010000109.1:0-1613 GCA_036826255.1 Nanobdellota archaeon
TTACAAATTAACCAGTATTTCAATATCTTTACCAAATAAATTTTTTAAGTCCTCAAATAGCTTCTCTTTAATGAAAACATGTTTAGGTAACTTAATTCCCTTAATATGACCTTCTAATTCCTCTAAAGAGGATTTTTTAATATCTTTTAATCCACCTTCATTTGTTAAGTTGGCTTTTTGAACTTCTCTTTCTTTAGCATCTATGTCAAGTATGATAAAGGCTATTTTATCTAAAAGCAGGACCTCAGCATATTTATCACCATACTTTATCTGTATCTTTGATCTTGAAAGCTCTACTCCTCTTTTTCTTTGCAAATAACCGATTAATACCCTGTTAAAATCAGATGTAGTTCTCCTTACTTTTTCAATCTCATGTTTGCTTAATCTCTTGGCTTCATAATCCTCCTTAGCCTTTACTATTTCCCTAAGCTGCTTTAAGATTACTTCTGGCATTAATCCAGTATCTACTAATTTTTCTTTAAACACATTAATCAAAGAATCTTCCGGAACCTTCATTACACCTTCTTCAGCTAAAATGTCTCTTGCTACTTGTATAGAATATATATAAAGATCAGATACCCTTTCCTTCTCTTTTTGCTTTTCTATCTTATCAAATAATTTTGAAATCCCCTCCAAGAATATTTTAGCATCCCCCATTAATTTATCAACCTCTTTTCCACTTACATACTTAATCTTAAGATGCTCGATGTCCTTGAACATCTTGATAATCCTATCTAAGATGTCAACGTATTTTTTATCCAGCAATCTACTTTTTTTAACAAAGACCTCCTCCAGCAACTTTACAGTCTCTTTTGGTGTTGGTGGGGCAATTCCATATAACATCAAGGCAGCTTGTGCTGGGTTTAGAACAGAATAATAAATATCTTCTGCAACAATACCAATTAATTTGTTTTCTGCTCTCTGGATTAATTTTTTTCCTAAATCCATATGGGTGTCAATAGCTTCTTGAGATGGCTTTATCTTACCCATCTTTAGCAATAATCTCCATGGCATAAATACCCCCCTGTCAAAAAGAGGAACTCCATCCCTTAATATGGTGAACATTACAGGATGCGCATCTTTAACAGCATCCCAGAAATCAGTTAAAATATAAACTTGTACATGGAAAAGTTTCTTAACGCCAGTTATTGATTCAGCATCATAACCATAACCTCTAATTATAGCTCCTAACTTATCTCTTAATTCAAACCTTGACATCTTTTTAACGTCTGTATCGTCAACAATAACAGCTACGTCAATATCATGAGATGTTGCATCTCCTCTAAATAAAGAACCCATTGCAATATAGCTTACAATGTATTTGTCAAATTTCTTTAAAGTCATTCCCTTATGAACCTCAGCTATCTTTAATGCTTTAAGAATGTCTTTAGGATCATGCAGTATAGCAGACATAGCTATTAAATTTATAATGTCATATTTTTGATCAAAACAAGCCTGCCTTAGCTCTGATACTAACATGGGCTGTGGATCTATATTCTCATCAATATCTTTTTTTAATTTTTCAACCGCTTTTAATGATTTGTCTAGCAACTCGCCTTTATTCTCAACTTCATCATCATTAATCAGGATTAATACACTAATTTTTTTTAACT
>DAISWR010000110.1:0-1517 GCA_036826255.1 Nanobdellota archaeon
TCTTATTAAGGAATAGTTCATTTAATCTTTAAAGCTATCTTTAAAGCTTGTTCATCAAAGCCGACAATAACTTGGTCATCAATTAGAATTACAGGAACGCCCATCTGTTCGCTTTTCTCAATCATTTTTTCTCTAGCTTTATCATCTACAGAAACATCATGCTCTTCATACTTAACTTTATGCTCCTTAAACCACTCTTTAGTTTTTTTGCACCAAATACAGAAAGGCGTTGTAAAGATTTCAACTCTGGCCATAACTATAAATGTATTAAATCGGTATATAAAACTACTGTTCTATATACTATAGTATGTATAAGCTTTTAAATAAATATTTAGACATATAGACCTTATGGGAAAGAAATACAAAATAAGGTATGATAGGGAAAACTGCATCGGAGCGGCATCATGTGTTGCTGCAGCAGAGGATTTCTGGACTATGGACGAATCAACAGATGGAAAGGCAGATATCCTAAAAGGAAAAAATCCAACAACAAAAAATGGTTGGCAAGAATTAATTATTGATGAAAAAGATTTTGTAAAAAACTTGGAAGCTGCTAAAAGTTGTCCTGTTAATGTTATACATATAATAGATATGGAAACTAATGAAGAGGTGCACCTATAGTATGGAAGATAAAAAACCGGAATATAAGGTTACCTTCAGCAGTTTTAAACCAGGAATATGTATTTATGGCATAGATTATAAAGCAAATGAACTTTATTATCAAAAAGCAGTTATATGCCCACAAATAATAACTGGTTATGTTATACCAACTGATTTAGCCTTAAAAGAAATTAATCTAAATGATAAAGTTACAGTAAATAAAATAAAGCTTGATTCGGCAATAGATTATCTTCTTCTTATGGGTGATTTAGAAACAAGGAAGATGGATGGGGATAAAAATTTAGATGGAAAATTATGTGAAGCTATGAAAGGTAAAGGTTTTTATGTGGTCAAGGTTAATAATCCCCGGGAAATAGAAGAAGCCATAAAGGCACACAAAGATCTGCTTTATAAGTCTTATGTGGGGCATCTTAGGAAAATCTCAGAAAAGCAACTCTATTCATTCATAGATGAATATCCTTCTTTAGATATACATTTTGAACAGCTTTAAAGCAGATTATAAATTACAAATCCTATCATCGCTAAGGAGCTTAAGAGACCAAGAAGAGATATAATAGGAAACTTGCCGAAATTAATAGGACACCTAAAAAATCCTTTTTTCTCTTTATATTTGTATCTGAGTACTATTAAGCTTAAATTAACAGCTGCAAATGTTGCGAACACAAAGAAATTAGTTAAATTGGCTACAAAACCAATATCACCAATCAAGGCAAAGATAATAGTCAAGGTCATAATAGCAAATATTGCTACATAAGGTGTTCTAGTTCTTTTATGAACTAAAGAAAGTATCCCAGGTAAAAACTTTTCCTTTGCCATCCCATAAGCCATCCTAGATGTGGCGACCATTATAATAAGGATAGTATTAGAAGTTGAAAATAGTGCAATAATCCCTAATA
>DAISWR010000111.1:0-1508 GCA_036826255.1 Nanobdellota archaeon
ATGATATGGGCAGATTTGTAAAGCCAATAATATTAATTGTAGAATTAGGATTGATTATCTTAATCGCTTTAAGAACTGCTAAGAAGAGGAAGTAACTGCTTCATAGATTCTATCTATTAATTCATCTCCTCTTAATCTTGTAATTCTATTATACTTACCATAAGAATCTTCAATTCTTGTAAAAAAACTTCTTTCAAATACAATTCTTGCTTGTCTTGGTGTACATTCCAATCTTGTTTCTAAAGGCATAACTCTATAAGCTCCGCTTTTAGGAAAATCACCTAGCTGGCAATCTAATAAATGGTTATTAGCATAATCATTAACCTCTAAAATTAAATCTTCAGGTGGGTCCTTATACATATTTTGGAACCTTCCTAGTGCAGAAGGTATCCAAGCTAATTTCCCTTTAACCAAATACAAAGCCAATCTTTCATTAGGATTAAGTACACGACTAACTTCACCGGGTATAAGTAAATGTTCTATGCCTAGGACAGTACAAACTCTTTTTGTAGAAACTTCGGGCAATAAATTTCTTAAGAAATCCTTAACTTCTATAGGCAACCTTCTAAGTTCTCTTTCTGCTCTAGCCTGTTGTAAAGCCATATAACCCGGACTTCCTTCACGTGCTTCTTCTCTTGCTTCTCTTATTTGTTCCAATGTAAAGTGTAATTGAGACATAAAAAAAGTCTCATTTTAAGGTTTTTAAAGTTTTCTATTTGTTATTTCTTTTAAGTAGTAAAATTAACCTAGATAGTCTAAATCTGATTTTTCAGTTGTATATTTAGGCGGTCTAGCTTCTGTCTGAACCATTTTCTGTTCTTTTAATTTAGCCATCATACCTTTTAGCATACCTTCAAACTTTTTGGCGGCTGCTAATAACGGCTTGTAATCCAAATCCATCCCTAAGTACTGGTCTAATGTTTTAATTACTCTAGCTGCAGCTTCTGAATCTGGGATATTGCTTTGACTTTCAGATAATAAAGCTGAGATAGGAATACTTTTGCATTTTAACAATAAAGTTGCTGTGACTCCCATCATTACAGCTTCCTGAACGGGTTTTACTCCTAGTTTTTCAAAATTTTTATTTGTTGAATAATAGTAAATATCATAACTCTCTTTCTTTTTTGTAGTTGGAACTCCTTCTAAGATTATAACTTCTTTAGCTTTTAAGTCATCAGCTAAATCGTGTAAAATCTCTCCTAATTTCCATTCGGTTCCATTTAGCTCAGATAATGTTTGGAGTATTACTAAGTTGAATTTTTTATTGTAGAAAATATCCAGAGGACCAATTAATTTAGACTTATGAATTGCTGCTAAAGGCAATAAATGATCTGATTCTATAGAGCCAATATGCTCCACGTCTAAGTTTTCGATTAAGAATTTCGTAGCGATTGTTCCTACCAATCCAAACCCCGGAAAACCTACAATGATTCTTGGATTATTAGGCCTCTTTTCTAAATTCAAATGCATACTTTTTAGAAAGATTTTTTCTTTATAAGCTTTTGCAT